>JANNQO010000063.1:0-29234 GCA_031400795.1 Rubrivivax sp.
CTTCTCCACGCCGTGCAGGCCGGCGGCCACCACCGCGGCCATCGCCAGGTACGGGTTCACGTCGGCACCCGGGCAGCGCGTTTCGAGCCGCGTGCTCTTCGGCGAGCCGGCGATGACACGAAAGCTCGCGGTGCGGTTGTCGATGCCCCAGGTCGGCTTGACCGGCGCCCAGAAGCCATCGACGAGGCGCTTGTAGCTGTTGATGGTCGGCCAGAACATCGGCGCGAACTCCATCAGGCAGGCCACCTGGCCGGCAGGTAGCTCTCGAAGAGTTTGCTCATCGAGCGCTGGTTCTTCGCGTCGAAGAAGAGGTTGCTCTTGCCATCCGACAGGCTTTGGTGGATGTGCCCCGAGCAGCCCGGGTACTTCTGGCTCCACTTGGCCATGAAGCTGGGCATCACGCCGAAGCGCTTGCCGATCTCTTTGGCGCCGGTCTTGAACAGGATCGCGCGGTCGGCGGCTTCGAGCGCCTCGCTGAAGGTGATCGCCACTTCGTAGACCCCCGGCCCGGTCTCGGTGTGCAGGCCCTCGATGGGCACGCCGAAAGCGAGCATCTCGTCCATCAGCGCATTGAAGAAGCCGCGCTGGTCGCCCATGCGCAGCAGCGAGTAGCCGAACATGCCCGGCGTGATCGTGGTCGGACCGACACCTTGTTTGGCCGCCCAGCTCTGCGGCGTCTCGGCGAAGTTGAACCACTCGAATTCCATGCCGGCCATGACGCCGAATCCGAGCTTCTCGGCGCGCTTCAAGACGCGCTTCAAGAGTTGGCGCGAGCACACCGGGTGCGGGCTGCCGTCGGCGTTGACGAACTCGCCGAGGAAGAACGGCACGCCGCTGTCCCAGGGCACGTGGCGCACAGTGCCCAGATCCAGCCGCGCCAATGCGTCGGGGAAGCCGTGCTGCCAGCCGGTGACCTGCGTGTTGTCGTAGCACTGGTCGTGCAGGTCCCAGCCGTAGACCACATCGCAGAACCCGAAGCCACCTTCGGCAGCGCCGAAGAACTTGTCGCGGTGCAGGAGCTTGCCGCGCAGGATGCCGTCGATGTCGCTGACGGCGACTTTCACCTTCTGGTGGCCGCTCTTGCGCAGCGCAGCGACGGCGGGGTGTTCGTTCTTCATCGCATCGTGATCCCGAGTTCGGCCAGCGCATCTTGCACTGCCGCCACCGCCTGCACCATCTCGTTGTGCCCGATGGCGCCGATACAGCCGATGCGGAAGGTCTCCACCTCGGTGAGCTTGCCCGGGTAGAGGATGAAGCCGCGTGCCTTGGCCGCGGCGTAGAACTTCTTGAAGTCGTAGGCCGGGTGCTTCGGGGCGTGCACGGTGACGATGATCGGCGCTTGCAACTCGGGTTTCAGGAACGGCTCGAGGCCAATGCGACGCAGGCCGTCGAGCAGCGTCTGGCAGTTCGCCTGGTAGCGCGCCAGCCGCGCCGGCTGCCCGCCTTCTTCGACGAATTGCTCCAGCGCCTCGGCCAGCGCCAGCAGCACATGGGTCGGCGGCGTGAAGCGCCATTGGCCGGTGCGCTCCATGTAGACCTGCTGGTCGTGCAGGTCCATCGCCAGGCTCTGGCTGTTGCCCGCACAAGCCGCGAGCACCTCGTTGCGAACGAACACGAAGCCCATCCCCGGTACACCTTCGAGGCATTTGCCGCTGGCCGCGACCAGCGCATCGAAGCGGACCGCGCGAGCGTCGATGGCCAGCGCCGCGAAGCTGCTCATCGCGTCGACGATCAAGCCCTTGCCGAGGCGCGCACACACCGCCGCCACCTCGGCCAGCGGATTCAACACACCGGTGCCGGTCTCGCAGTGGATCAGCACGACGTGCGTGATGCTGCGCTCGGCTTCGAGCTTCGCATCGAGCGCGGCCGGCAACACCGCCTCGTCTTCGGCGAACGGCAGCACCGTCGCGCGCCGGCCCATCATCTGCGTGAGCCTGGTGGCGCGCTTGCAGTAGGCGCCGTTGTTGAGCACGAGCACATGACCCTCCCGCGGCACGAGGGTCGCCACCGCCGCCTCCACGCTGAAGGTGCCGCTGCCCTGCAAGGGCACCACGCTGTGCGTGCCGTGGCCGCCCACGATGTCCAGCAGCTGCGAACGCACGCGCGCCGTCACGGCGATGAAGTCGGCGTCCCACGAGCCCCAGTCTTTCAGCATCGCGAGCTTGGTACGCAGTGTGGTGGTGAGCGGCCCCGGAGTGAGCAAGATGCGGTCGCGGTCCATGGAGTTCATCCTTCCTTCCAGGCTTGCGTGCGGCGCTCGACGTAGCGCGACAAGGCCCAGAACAGCAGCGTGGCCACGGTCGAGGCGGCGACGATCATTACCGCGCAGGCCGCCGCGGCGCCGGTCTCGCCGGCTTCGTCGAGGTTCAGGATCGCGATCGAGGCCACCTTGGTCTCGGGCGCGTAGAGGAACACCACCGCCGAGACGGTGGTCATCGCGTTGACGAAGAAGTAGCGCGCGATGTCGATCAGCGCCGGCGTGCACATCGGCAGCGTGACGCGCCGCAGCGTCGTCCACTGCGGCACCTTCAGCGACGCCGAGACGGCCTCGAACTCGGCGTCCAGGCTTTTCAGCGCCGTCACCGCGGTGAGGTGGCCGGTGGTGTAGAAGTGAACGATCGAGCACATCGTCAACAGCGCCATCGTGTGGTACAGCGGCGAGAGCGGATTGCCGGGCTCGTTGAAGAAGAAGATGTAGCCCAGGCCCAGCACGAGCCCGGGCACCGCCATCGGCAGCATCGCCAGCAGCCGCACCAGCGCATGCAGTGCACGCGCGCCCTGTGTCTTCTCCAGCAGATAGGCGCCCAGGAACACCAGCAGCGCCCCGAACAGCGCCGTGCCCCCCGCCATCGCGAGGCTGTTGACGAAAGCCACGCCGACCTCGGCGTCGTCGATGCCGAGCTGGTAGTGGCGCAGGCTCGGCGCCAGGTTGTAGGGCCAGAAGCTGGCGAACGACGCGAACACCGCCATGCCCATCACCGCCAGCACGAGCAGCGCGACGAGCGTGCAGTAGCCGAACATCACCGCGTCGTACAGCGGCACGCGCTTGGGCCGGTAGGGCACGGCGCGCGCAGTGAGCATCGCGGTGTGCTTGCGGCCGACGAAATGATCGACGGCGAAGGTCAGCAGCGCCGGCGCCAGCAGCAGGATCGCCACCACCGCCCCGCGCTGGAAGTCCTGCTGGCCGATGACGAGCTTGAAAACATCGGTGGCCAGCATGTTGAAGTTGCCGCCGATGACCTTGGGAATGCCGAAGTCGGTGACGACCAGCGTGAACACCACCAGCGCCGCGCTGATGAGGCCGTACTTGGCACCGGGCAACGTGATGGTGAAGAACTTGCGCGAGGCCCGCGTGCCCATCGCATCGGCGGCTTCGTACAGCCGCGCGTCGGCCGCGGCCAGCGCGGTGACGAGGATCATCAGCGCGTGCGGAAAGGTGGCGAAGACCTGCGCAACGACAATGCCCGGCGCACCGTAGATCTCGTCGATGCTGAAAGCGTTCAGCAGACCCTTGGCCACGCCCTGGTTGCCGAACCAGTAGATCAGCGAGATCGCCGCGAGCAGCGTGGGCGCGAGCAGCGGCAGCAGCATGACGCCGCGCAGCAGCGACTTGCCGGGCATGCGGCTGCGCGTGAGTGCATAGGCGAACGTGAACGCCAGCGGCAAGGTGATCAGCGTCACCAGCGCCGCCACCCACAAGCTGTTCCATGCCGACTGCAGCAGCGCGGGCGTCTGCACGTAGCTGATCACGTTGGCCAGGCCGACGTAGCGGCCTTGTGCGTCCTGCACCGCCTTCATGCCGATGACCACGAGCGGCGCGGCGAGGAAGGCGATCAGCAGCGCGGCGATGGCCAGCAGCGCGGCTACCGCGGCGCGGTCGCTGGCGGTGCGTGCCAGGCGGATCGGCGCAGCGGCGGCGGCCACGCTCACACAAAGGTCCTCATGCGCTCGGGCAACAGGCGCAGCGGCAGTCGCGAGCCCGGCTCGAGGTGCTGCTCGGCCAGGAAGTTCAGCGACAGGTAGACGGTGAGGCGGTGTTCGCCCAAAGCGCTGCTGGCCACGCGCACCAGGCAGTACGAGCCGAGGAACTCGATCTTCTCGATGGTCGCTTCGAAGACATTGCTGTCGCCCGGGGCGATCGGCCGCGCCAGCACGTCCTCGGGGCGCAGGTACAGCTTCAACGATTCATCTGAGGCACGTTGGTGCCCACATTCGAATCGTGTCGCGCCGATGCGAACGCCGCCACCGGCCTCGGTCACCGCCGGCAGCATGTTCACGCGGCCGACGAAATCGGCGACGAAGGGCGTGGCCGGCTCGCGATACACCTGCATCGGCGTGCCCACCTGCTCGATGCGGCCGTCGTTCATCACCACGATGCGGTCGGCTACCGAGAGTGCCTCTTCCTGGTCGTGCGTGACCATGATCGTGGTCACGCCGAGCTTGCGTTGCAGCGCGCGGATCTCCTGGCGCAGGTGCACACGCACGATGGCGTCCAGCGCCGACAGCGGCTCGTCCAGCAACAGCAGCCCCGGCGACGTGGCCAGCGCGCGCGCGAGCGCGATGCGCTGCTGCTGCCCGCCCGAGAGCTGCGCGGGGAACTTGCCTTCGCTGCCCGGCAACCCGACCAGCGCGACGAGCTCGGCCACACGGGCGCGAATCGCTTCGCGGCCGGCACGCCGGTTGACCAGGCCATAGGCCACGTTGTCGGCCACGCTGAGATTGGGGAACAGCGCGTACGACTGGAAGACGATGCCGTAGTCGCGCTGCGCCGGCGGCAGCCGCGAGATGTCGCGTCCGGCCAGCGTGATGCTGCCCGCACTCTGCGTCTCCAGCCCGGCGACGATGCGCAGCAGCGTCGTCTTGCCGCAGCCGCTGGGCCCGAGGAAGCAGACGAACTCGCCCTTGTCGATGCCAAGGTCGATGCCTTTGAGCGCCTGGAAGCCGCCGAAGCGCTTGTCGATGCCGGCAAGCTCCAGGTAGGTCACTTCAGCGTCACGCAAACAAACCGGCCTACGGGCACCTTGGCGCCGCCAAGTGGCCGCCGCGGATCCGGCTCTGCCGGGCCGCCGGCCGCGCCCGCAGCGAGGACGCTGCGCTGGGGTTCATTTCCGCGGCTCGGACTTCGCGTTGTAGCGCTTGTTCCACTCGGCCAGGATGCGCTCGCGGTTGTCGGCTTCCCAGTAGAAATCCTTCTTCACCAGGCGCGATTCGTAGTCCTTGGGAACGTTGGGCAGAGGTGCCGCCACTCCCGGCTGCGCGGTGATCGCGAAGTTCTTGCCGTACAGCAGCATCGCGTCCTTGCTCGAAGCCCAGTCGGCGAGCTTCTTCGCCGCGTCGAGCTTCTTCGTGCCCTTGTGAATCGCAAAGGCTTCCAGGTCCCAGCCGAGGCCTTCCTTGGGGAACACCAGGTCTATCGGCGCGCCCTTGGCCTTGTTGCTGTTGGCGCGGTACTCGAACGAGATGCCGACCACGTACTCGCCCGCGGCGGCCATGTTGCAAGGCCGCGAGCCCGAGTGCGTGTACTGCGCGATGTTCTCGTGCAACGCGTCCATGAACTTCCAGCCGCCGCCTGATCCACCTTTCGCGGCGTCGTCGCCGAACAGCGTCAGCCAGGCCGTCACGTCGAAGAAGCCGGTGCCCGACGAGGCCGGGTTGGGCATCACCACCTGGCCTTTGTAGACCGGCTTGGTGAGGTCTTTCCAGGTCTCGGGCTTGGGAATGTTCTTCTTCGCCGCTTCGGCGGTGTTGAAGCAGATCGTCGCGCCCCACACGTCCATGCCGAACCACGCCGGCGGGTTCTTCTTGTCGCGGTACTGGCTCATGATCGCGTCGAGGTTCAGCGGCCGGTACGGCTCGACCATGCCGTTGCGGTCCAAGAGCGCCAGGCTCGATGCGGCCACGCCCATCACCACGTCGGCCTGCGGGTTGGCCTTCTCGGCGAGCAGCTTGGCGGTGATCACGCCGGTCGAATCGCGCACCCATTTGATGCCGATGTCGGGGTGGGCCTGCTTGAAGCCGTTTTCGTAGGCCTTCAGCTGGTCGGTCTCCAGCGCGGTGTAGACGGTGAGTTCGGTGCGCTGCGCGAAGGCCGAGGCGCTGTACAGCAGCAGCGCCGCCAGCGACAAGGTGCGGATGAGGGACATGCGTTTCTCCTCGGAAGTTGTGTTGCATCTTCAGCGGCTTCGTGAGCCCGTGTCAATGGTATTCGGTAGATTGTTGACAATTGATGACAGCGCGATTCCAATGCACCGATGACGATTCCCCTGCTGGCCACGTTGCGCGAGCATTCGCTCACCTCGGTGGTGCACGGCGAGATCGAGCGCCTGATCCTCGACGGCGAGTTGCCGCCGGGCACCAAGCTCACCGAGGCAATGCTGGTGCAGCGCTTGAGCGTCTCGCGCGGGCCGATCCGCGAGGCTTTTCGCATCCTCGCCGAAGCCGGCCTGGTGCGCCAGGAAAAGAACCGCGGTGTCTTCGTGCGCGACTTGCCGCTCGATGAAGCGCTGGAGATCTTCGAGGTGCGCGCGCTCATCGATGAGGCGGTCGGCCGCCGGCTGGCCAGCAGCGCCACGCCTGAGCAGATCAAGGTACTGCGCGGCCTGGTCGAGCGAATGGAGAAGCTCGTCAAGGATCAGCGCACGGACGACTACCACCGCCTGAACCTCGAGTTCCACGACACGCTCGTTCACTATGCCGGCAACCGCAAGCTGACCGCGCTGTACCGGCGGCTGATCAACGAACTGACGCTGCTGCGCCGGCAGAACCTGGCCGACGCACGGCTGCTGCCCACCTCGGCTTCGGAGCACCGCGCGATCCTGAAGGCCATCACAGCGCAAGACGCAGAAGGCGCCGGCCGCGCCTTGCGCGAGCATGCGCTGGACAGCATGCAGCGCACCGCGCGCAACCATGGCATCGCCGCGCCGGTGCCGACCAAGAAAGTCGCCCATGCTTGAGGTCAATGGCCGCCGTTACGCGCTGCCCAGGACGCCCACCGTCGTCGTCTGCGTCGACGGCTGCGAGCCCGACTACCTGGCGCAGTCGGTAGCCGGCGGCCACATGCCCTGGCTGCAGCGCACTCTGGACAAAGGCACCGCGCTGCTGGCCGACGCGGTGGTGCCGACCTTCACCAACCCGAACAACCTGGGCATCGTCACCGGCGCCCCGCCCAGCGTGCACGGCATCTGCGGCAACTACCTGTTCGACACCGCCTCGGGCACCGAGGTGATGATGAACGACCCGAAGTGGCTGCGCGCGCCCACGCTGCTGGCGGCGCTGGCCGATGCGGGTGTGCCTTGTGCCGTGGTGACCGCCAAGGACAAGCTGCGCCGGCTGCTCGGCCATGGCATGCGCGGCATCTGTTTCTCGGCGGAAAAGGCCGACGCGGTCACCTTCTCGGACAACGGCATCGAACAAGCGCTCGAGCTCACCGGGCTGCCACTGCCCGATGTCTACAGCGCCGCGCTCTCCGAGTTCGTCTTCGCCGCGGGCGTGGCCTTGATGCGCAGCAAACGCCCGGGTGTGATGTACCTCAGCACCACCGACTACGTGCAGCACAAACATGCGCCGGGCACGCCTGCGGCGAATCAGTTCAACGCGATGATGGACCGCTACCTCGGCCAGCTCGATGCCATGGGCTGCGTGATCGCGCTCACCGCCGACCACGGCATGAACGCCAAGGTGGGCTTCGACGGACGGCCCGACGTGATCTATCTGCAAGACCTGTTCGACGTGTGGCTGGGTCCGGGCGCAGCGCGCGTGATCTTGCCGATCACCGATCCGTACGTGGTGCACCACGGCGCGCTCGGCTCGTTCGCCACCGTGTACCTGCCCGCAGGCGCCGATGGCGCCGCGCTGATCGCGCGGCTGGCGAAGCAGCGTGGCGTCGAACTCGTGCTGACAGGCGCGCAGGCCGCCGAGCGCTTCGAGCTGCCGGCCGATCGCATCGGCGATCTGGTGGTGGTGGCCGAGCGTTTCACGGTGCTGGGCACGGCGAAGTCTCGCCACGATCTGTCGGGGCTGGACGCACCGCTGCGTTCGCACGGAGGCCTCTCCGAACAGCGCGTGCCACTGATCGTGAATCGGCGTCTGACGGGGCTGCCGCCGTACCAACGCTGGCGCAATTTCGACGCGTTCGATCTGGTGCTGAACAAAGTGGCGATGTGATGAAGATCTGCTCACCGTTCGATGGCCGGCCCGTGGGCGAGGTGCCGAAGGCGTCGGCTGATGAAGTTCGCTGCGCCATCGAAACCGCGCACGCCTACCGGCCCACCCTCACGCGTTACCAACGCAGCGAGGTCCTGAACCGCGCCGCGGCGATCGTTCGCGAACGCAGCGAAGACATCGCCACGCTGATCACCGCCGAGTCGGGCCTGAGCCTGAAAGACAGCCGCTACGAAGCGGGCCGCGTGGCCGACGTGCTGATGTTCGGCGCAGGCGAAGCGCTGCGCGACGACGGGCAGAGTTTCTCGTGCGACATCACGCCGCACGGCCGCGCGCGGCGCGTGCACACGCTGCGCCAGCCGCTGTTGGGCGTGATCACCGCGATCACGCCGTTCAATCACCCGATGAACCAGGTGGCGCACAAGGTGGTGCCCTCGATCGCCACCAACAACCGCATGGTCTTGAAACCCTCGGAGAAGGTGCCGCTGTCGGCGCTGCGCCTGGCCGAGATCCTTTACGAGGCGGGGCTGCCACGCCAGATGCTGACGATGGTCACCGGCGACCCGCGCGAAATCGCCGAGACGCTGATCACGCACCCGCTGGTGGACCTGATCACGTTCACCGGCGGAGTAGCCATCGGCAAGCACATCGCGGCGCACGCCGGCTACAAACGCCAGGTGCTCGAACTCGGCGGCAACGACCCGATCATCGTGATGGACGATGCCGACCTCGACGCCGCCGCAGCGCTGGCGGTGCAGGGCTCCTACAAGAACTCCGGCCAGCGCTGCACGGCCGTGAAACGTATGCTGGTGCAGCGCGGCGTCGCGTCGGGGTTCACCGAGCGGGTGCTGGCGTTGACGCGAAAGTGGACCTTCGGCGACCCGAACGATCCCGACAACGACATGGGCACCGTGATCGACGAGGCGGCGGCGCGCTTGTTCGAATCGCGCGTGAACGAGGCCATCGAACAGGGTGCGCGGCTGCTCTGCGGCCATCGCCGCGACGGCGCGCTCTATGCGCCGACGGTGATCGACCGCGTGCGCCCCGAGATGACCGTGGTGCGCGAAGAAACCTTCGGCCCGGTGTCGCCGATCATCGCCTTCGACAGCATCGACGAAGCAATCCACATCGCCAACGGCACGGCCTACGGGCTGTCGTCGGCGGTGTGCACGAACCGCCTGGACTACATCCGCCGCTTCGTTGCCGAACTCGATGTCGGCACCGTCAACGTCTGGGAAGTGCCCGGCTACCGGCTCGAACTCACGCCGTTCGGCGGCATCAAGGATTCGGGCCTGGGCCACAAGGAAGGCGTGCAGGAGGCGATGAAGTGCTTCACCAACGTGAAGACCTGGTCGCTGCCCTGGTCGTGAGAGGTGCGCTGACGCTGGCCGACATCGCCGGGCTGTTCGCGCAGCGCGGTGGCGACATCTACAGCGGCGAGCCGGTCACGCAACTCCAGCACGCGCTGCAATGCGCGGCGCTTGCCGAAAGCGAAGGCGCCGACGATGAACTGACCACCGCCGCGCTGCTGCACGACCTCGGCCACCTGCTGCACGACTTCGGCGAGACGCCCACGCTGCGCGGCATCGACGACGGTCACCAGCATGCAGCGCTGCCGCTGCTGGCCAGCCTCTTCAGCGCTCGCGTGCGTGGCGCCATCGGGCTGCACGTGGACGCCAAGCGCTACCTGTGCGCCACCGAGCCGGGTTATCGCGAGCGCCTGTCGGCCGACAGCCAGCGCAGCCTGCTGCTGCAAGGCGGGGTGTTCGATGCGGATCAGGCGCAGCGCTTTGGCTCGCGCAGCGGCGCACTCGACGCGGTGCGCGTACGGCGCTGGGACGACCTGGCCAAGTCGGCCGACATGACCACGCCGAGCCTCGAGCACTTCCTCGCCCGCGCGGCGCGCTGCACCTTCGCCGGCGCGGCACACCGCGCCCTTGAATGACGACGCTGCCCGGCCACGCGCAGACGATCATCGTCGGCGGCGGCATCGCCGGCTGCTCCACGGCCTACCACCTGGCCAAGCTCGGCCGCGGCGATGTGCTGCTGCTGGAACAAGGCCGGCTCACCTGCGGCACCACCTGGCATGCCGCGGGCCTGGTGGGCCAGATGCGTCCGAACCGCAACATGACGCGCATGAGCACCTACGGCATCGAGCTGTACGCCACGCTCGAAGCCGAGACGGGCCTGGCCACCGGCTGGAAACAGTGCGGCAGCGTCAACGTGGCGCGCACGCCCGAGCGTTGGCAGACGCTGAAGAAGCAGGTCGCGCTGGCGCGCGGCTTCGGCGTCGAGGTCGAACTGATCACGCCTGCCGAAGCCGGCGCGCTCTACCCGGTGATGCGCACCGACGACCTGCAAGGCGCGATCTGGATTCCCGGCGACGGCAAGGCCAATCCGGCGGACCTCACGATGTCGCTGGCCAAAGGCGCACGCCAGCGCGGCGTGCGCATCGTCGAGGGCGTCGAGGTCACCGGCGTGACCATCGAAGACGGCCGCGTCACCGGCGTGCGTACGACCCAAGGCGATGTGTCGTGTGAAACCTTGGTGAATTGCGCCGGCCAGTGGGCGCGCCAGTTCGGCAGGCTGGCCGGCGTGAACGTGCCGCTGTACCCGGCCGAGCATTTCTACATCGTCACCGACCGCATCGCCGGCGTGCACCCGATGCTGCCCGTGATGCGCGATCCCGACGGCTTCATCTACTACAAGGAAGAGGTCGGCGGCTTGTTGATGGGCGGCTTCGAGCCACAGGCCAAGCCCTGGCGAATGGACCCGATTCCGAACCACTTCCAGTTCCAGCTGCTCGGCGAGGACTGGGACCAGTTCGAGATCCTGATGCAGGCTGCCATCCACCGCACGCCGTGCCTGGAAACGGCGCAAGTGAAGATGCTGCTGAACGGCCCCGAGAGCTTCACGCCCGACGGCAACTTCCTGCTCGGCGAAGCACCGGGGCTGGCCGGCTACTTCGTCTGCGCCGGATTCAATTCGGCGGGCATCGCGAATTCCGGCGGCGCCGGGCGATTGATCGCCGAGTGGATCGCCGGCGGCGAGCCGAGCGTCGACCTGTGGGACGTGGACCTGCGCCGCTTCGGCCCCTTCATGGCGAACCGGCGGCTGCTCGCCGAGCGCACAGGCGAGACGCTGGGGTTGCACTACGCGATGCGCTGGCCGCGCCAGGAGTTGCAGAGCGCGCGGCCGTTGCGCACCTCGCCGTTGCACGACTTGCTGGCGGCAGGCGGCGCTGAATTCGGTTCGAAGTTCGGCTGGGAACGCGCGAACTACTTCAAGCCGCCACAGGCCTCACGCCCGCCCGACACGCTCGGCACACCCGGCTGGCTGCCCTGGGTGCAGGCCGAACAGCGCGCCACGCGCGAAAGGTGCGCGTTGTACGACCAGACCTCGTTCGGCAAGCTGCTGCTGCAAGGACGCGACGCCTTGGCGCTGCTGCAGCGCCTGTGCGCCGCCGACATCGCCGCCACGGCACGTGGCCGCGTCGTGTACACCGCGATGCTCAACGATCGCGGCGGATTCGAGAGCGATCTGACGGTGATGCAACTGGCCGCCGAGCGCTACCTGCTCATCACCGGCTCGGCGCAGCCGCTGCGCGACACCGACTGGATCGAGCGCCACATCGGTGGCGACGAACGCGTGGTGCTCACCGATGTCAGCGCGATGTGGAGCGTTCTCTCGGTGATGGGGCCGCGCTCGCGCGAGTTGTTGGCGCAGCTGAGCCCCGACGACCTGTCGGCCGCCGCACTGCCCTTCGCGCATGTCGCCGAGATCGACCTCGCCCATGCGCGCGTGCGCGCCGCCCGCATGGCCTACGTCGGCGGCCTGGGCTTCGAGCTGTACGTGCCGGTGGAAATGGCGCGCCATGTCTGTCTGGCGCTGCACGAGGCGGGCCACGACCTGGGCCTCGTCAACGCCGGCTACTTCGCACTCGACGCGCTGCGCATCGAGGTGGGCCGCCGCGCCTGGGGCGCCGAGCTGGGCCCCGACGAAACGCCGCTCGAAGCGGGGTTGATGTCGGCCGTGGCGCTGGACAAGCCCGCGGCCTTCATCGGACGCCAGGCATTGTTGAAGTCACTGCAGCAGCCGCTGCGCAAGAAGCTGCTCGCGTTCGTCTTCGACCAACCGGCGGCCTACGCCTGGGGCGGCGAGCCCATCGTGCACGAGGGGCGGACGCTGGGCGAACTCAGCTCGGTAGGCTGGAGCCCGAAAGCCGGCGCCTGCGTGGCACTGGGCTATGTGCGCGGCGCGGCCGCACTGCTGGAGCACCGCGGCACGCCGATGCACATCGAGCTGTGGGGTGAGCCGGTCGCCGTGCGCGCATTCGATCGTTGGGGGTAGCGCGCGCTCAGTCTTTCAACCCTCAGTCCGCATACTGCCCCGCGGCCTTGATCACCGGCCCCCACTTGTTGATCTCGGCCTCGACGAGCCTGGCGATGCGCATCGGCGAGGAGTTCCACGACGAGGACGACATCAGGTACTTGTTGCGCCACCTGAACATCGAGACCAGCAAAGCCGCGTTGCAGGTGATCACGCGCTTCTATCCGCTGGAGCGATTTCCGCACAGGACGCTGTACGCGCTGGAGGAGTTGCTCGGCGGACGGTGATTGCGCCGAGACCGCCTCTATCAGTCCTCAATCGGCGTATTGCCCGGCGGCCTTGATGACCGGCCCCCATTTGGCGATCTCGGCCTCGACGAACTTCTTGTGGTCAGCGGGGTTGACGCGGTTGTCGGCCATCACCACCGCGCCCAGCGACTCCATGCTCTTCACGAAGGCAGCGTCTTTCAGCGCAGCCTTCAGCGCCGTGTTCATCGCATCCAGCACCGGCTTCGGCGTGCCCTTGGGCGCGTACAGACCGTGCCAGATGCTGACGTTGAAGCCCTTCAAACCCTGCGATTCCAGCGTCGGCAGCTTGGCCAGCGCCGGCGTGGTGAGCGGCTTGCTGCTCGTCACCGCAAAGGCCTTGATCGAACCCGCGGCGATCTGCGCCGTGGTGTTGGTGGTCTGGTCGCACATGATGTCGACCTGGCCGCCGAGCAGGTCGTTCATCGCCGGCGCGGTGCCCTTGTACGGCACGGTGGTCATGTCGATCTTCAGCGCCTGCTGGAACAACAGGCCGCACAGATGCGATGCGGCGCCCAGGCCGGCGTTGGCGAGGTTGATCTTGCCTTTGTTGGCCTCCAGCCACTTCACCAGACCGGCGTAGTCGTCGGCGGGCAGCGTCTTGCGGCCCACCACGGTCATCGGCACGTCGTTGACCATGCCGACGTACTCGAAGTCGTCCAGCGTCTTGTAGGCCAGGCTGCGGTACAAAGCCGGCGAGGTGGCCATGCCGATGTGGTGCAGCAAGAAGGTGTAGCCGTCGGGCGTGGCCTTGGCCACCTTGCCGGCGCCCAGCGTGCCGCCGGCGCCGCCGACGTTCTCGACCACCACGGTCGAGTTGGGGATGTTCTTGCGCAGCGCTTCGGCCAGGTCGCGCGCCACCTTGTCGGTGGGGCCGCCGGCGGCGAAGGGCACGACCAGGGTGACGGGCTTTTCGGGCCAGGCGGCCAACGCCGGCGCGGCCATGATCAGCGTGGACAAGGCGAGCAGGGTTTTCTTCATGGACAGTCTCCAGGTGCATCCAGACACGAAGCGGGAATGGTAGGCATTCGGGCGTTTTGCGTCTCGCGGGAACTACGTATCGCGGCTCAGTCGTAGCGGCGCAGGTCTTCGATGACCTTGCCGTCGTTCGGCAACGCGCCGGGTGCTTCGAGTCGCACGTCGCAGCGCAGCTTGGTGATCTCGCGCACCGATTGAGCCACCGCGTCGGCCAGGCCTTCGCGCGACGCGGCAGCCTCCACGCGAAGCAGCATGCGGTCGTTGGCCATCTCGCCTTCGACCACCAGGCGCGCCTTGCAGATTTCCGCGTGGCGCTTCACTACCTCGGCCACCTGGCTCGGATGCACGAACATGCCGCGCACCTTGGCGGTCTGATCGGCGCGGCCCATCCAGCCTTTAATGCGCGTGTGGGTGCGGCCGGTCGGGCATTGGCCGGCGAGCACTGCCGAGAGATCTCCGGTGCCGAAGCGCACCAGCGGGTACTCGGAATGCAGCACGGTGATCACGACTTCGCCGACCTCTCCGTCCGGCAGCACGTCGCCGGTGCCCGGCCGCACGATTTCGACGATCACGCCTTCGTCGATGACCAGCCCCTGGCGCGCGGCTGTCTCGTAGGCGATCAATCCCACGTCGGCGGTGGCGTAGGCCTGGTAGCCCGCGATGCCACGCTCGCGCAACCAGTCGCGCAGCGAGGGCGGGAAGGCTTCGCCGCTCAGGAATGCCTTCTTCAGCGACGGCAAGGAGGTGTTCGTCTCGGCCGCTTTCTCGAGCAGGATGCGCAGGAAGCTCGGCGTGCCGGCGTAGGCGTCGGGGCGCAAGTCGACCATCGCCTGGATCTGCAACTCGGTGTTGCCCACGCCGCCGGGGAAGACCGTGCAGCCGAGTGCAGCGGCACCGCTTTCCATGATCCAGGCGCCGGGCGTCAGGTGGTAGCTGAAGCTGTTGTGAACCAGGTCGCCGGCGCGCAGACCCGCCGCGAACATCGCGCGCGCCACGCGCCAGTAGTCGGGGCGCTCGCCTTCGGGTTCGTAGATCGGCCCGGGCGACTGGTAGACGCGCCGCGCGCCATTCAGCCCACGCAAGCCGCGCCAGCCAATGGCCGAGAAGCCGCCGAAAGGATCGCCGGCACGCTCGCGCTGCTGGCGCTCGAAGAGCTCGGCCTTGCGCGTGACGGGCAGCCGCGCCAAGGCTTCTCGCGAGGTGATGCCGGCGGCGTCGACGCCTGCCAGCCGCTCGCGCAGCGCAGGCACGCCCTGCGCCGCAGCGATCTGCACCGGCAGCGCCGCGGCGATGCTCGCTTCCCGAACCGCGGGGTCGCGGGTTTCGAGCGCGTCAAAGTACTCGCTCATCCGATCAGTTCCTTCTGCAGCTTCTTCGGCAACTTGGCCAGCACGAGCGCGTGGGAGCGTGCGACCAGCGCCTTCAGCTCCGCCAGCGGCAGCGCCTTGGCGTTCTTCAGCTGCACCCACTTCACCCGTGCCAGGTAAGGCGCCGGCGCGAAACCGGGCATGCCGGTGAGTTCGAGGAAGCGGTGCTCGTCGACCTTGAACGACGCCGCATTCGGGCTGGCCTCGTCGCCGGTGACGAAAAACATCTTGCCGCCGACGCTGGCCACCCAGTCGGCGCCCCACTTGATGTCGATGGTGGCGCCCGGCAGCGATTGCGCATGAGCCTTCAGCGCGCTGAAGCTCACTCTTCGCGCTCCCAGCGTTCCAGGCGCTTCTTCAGCTCGGCGAGCAGCTTGCGCTGGCCGTCGGCGTTGGACACCGTCTGGCGGTCCCACTCGGGCGTGACCATCCAGCGCCGCGCGATGCGCACCTGGATCGCGGCGCCTTCCAGCGAAAGCTCCAGCACCCGCTTGCCACGCAGCTCGAAGGCATTGGCGCGTTCGGCGAGCTTCAGGTCACGCAACTGCCGCTTCAGCGTCGTGAGCGCGTTCTCGGCGTTGAACGGCGGCGGCGCGAGGTCGAAGGATTCGTCGCTCACGGGCTAGCCCCTGCGGTCAAGCGAACGCCGCGGAACCGGCTTGGCCGGGCCGCTGGCGTTACGCCCTCGAGGGGGAAGCGGCGCAGCCGCTTCGGGGGTGGTCATGACAACCAGCGCTTGCGCCGCTTGTAACTCTTGGCATCACGGAAGCTCTTGCGGTCGCCGCCACCCATGCCGAGGTAGAACTCCTTCACGTCTTCGTTCTCGCGCAGCACCTTGGCTTGCCCGTCCATCACGATGCGTCCGTTTTCGAGGATGTAGCCGTAGTCGGCGTAGCGCAGCGCCATGTTGGTGTTCTGCTCGGCGAGCAGGAAGGTCACCTTCTCGCGCTGGTTCAGGTCTTTCACGATCTCGAAGACTTCCTCGACGATCTGCGGCGCCAGACCCATCGAAGGTTCATCGAGCAGCACCATCTTCGGATTGGCCATCAGCGCACGGCCGATCGCGCACATCTGCTGCTCGCCGCCCGAGGTGTAGGCGGCCTGGCTGGTGCGCCGTGTCTTCAGGCGCGGAAAGTAGTTGTAGACCTTCTCCAGCGTGGCCGCCACGGCCGCCTTGCCGTCTTTTCGCGTGTAGGCGCCGGTCATCAGGTTGTCTTCGATCGTCAGGTGCGCGAAGCAGTGGCGGCCCTCCATCACCTGGATCACGCCGCGGTCGACCATCTGCGCGGTGGAAAGCTTCTCGATGCGCTCGCCGCGCAATTCGATTGAGCCCTTGGTCACCTCGCCGCGCTCGCCGGCGAGCAGGTTGGAGACGGCACGCAGCGTGGTCGTCTTACCGGCACCATTGCCGCCCAGCAAGGCCACCACACCCCCCTCCGGCACCTGGAGCGAAACGCCCTTCAGCACCAGGATCACGTGGTTGTAGATGACCTCGATGCCGTTGACGTTGAGGAGGATGTTGCTCATGTCTCGTGTCACTGACCAGAACCCCTCCCGCTCGGCGGGAGGGGCAGGGGTGGGTGCCGTCAGTTCTCAGCTCTGGCAGTCTTCCGGCGTTCTGCGCGTCAACTTCTTCTCCCCCGCATACTTGTCCGCCGCCGCCTTGATCATCGGCTTGATCACCGACTGGTCGGCCTGGTACCAGTCGGAGCTGAAGTTCCACTTCTTGCCGTCCCAGGTGTGGATGCGCGCCCAGACGTCGCCGCGGTGGTCGGCGCAGCTCGTGCTGATCGGGCGCAGCACGCCGGCAAAGCCGAGCGCGTCGAGCTTCTTCTGGTCCAGCGCCAGGTTCTCGTAGCCCCAGCGCGCCTGCTCGCCGCTGATCACCTTGCCTTTGCCGAAGCGCTCCTGCGCACGGCGCACGCCTTCGGTGGACAGCAGCGCGGCCATCAGCCCGCGCATGTACAGCACGGTGCCCACCTCTTCTTTCGGGCCGGTTCCCTGGCCTTTGTCGTGCACCATCTTCAGCACATCCTGCGCCACCTTGCTGTTGGGCTCGGCGCCGTGCTGCAAGGTCAGCCCGCTGTAGCCCTTGGCAGCGTCGCCCACGTCCTTTACATCGGGCTCGGCGGCGGCCCACCACACGCCGTACATCTTCTCGCGCGGGTAGCCGGTGGCCACCGCCTCCTTGATGGCGGTGCTGTTCATCACGCCCCAGCCCCACAGGAAGACGTAGTCGGGGCGGCTCTGGCGCACCTGCAGCCAGGTGGCCTTCTGCTCCACGCCGGGGTGCGTCACGGGCAGCAGTTGCAGCTCGTAGCCGTGCATCTTGCTGCGCTCGGTGAGCAGCGCGATGGGCTCCTTGCCGTACGGGCTGTCGTGGTAGACGAGCGCGATCTTCTTGCCCTTCAGCTTGTCCCAGCCGCCTTCATTCTTGGCCACGTGCTGAAGCAGGATGTCGGCGGCGTCCCAGTAGGTACCGGCGAGCGGGAAGTTCCACTTGAAGACGTTGCCGTCGGTGCTTTCGCTGCGTCCGTAGCCGGCGGTGATGAGCGGGATCTTGTCGGTGGGCACCTTCTCGGTGAGCGCGAAGGTGATGCCGGTGGAGAGCGGGTGGATCACGGTGGCGCCACCGTTCTTGCCCTTCAGCCGTTCATAACACTCGACCCCGCGGTCGGTGGCGTAGCCGGTCTCGCATTCCTCCCAGCTGACCTTCACGCCGTTGATGCCGCCGCGCGCGTTGACGAGCTTCAGATAGTCCACATAGCCGTTGGCGAACGGCACGCCGTTGGGCGCGTAGGCGCCGGTGCGGTACGACAGCACCGGGAAGAACTGCTCCTTGGCCTGGGCCTGCGCCTCGTGAGCGACGCCGCCAGCCACGGCGAGGACAGCAGCCAGAGTCATCGACTTCAGTTTCATCACAGTCTCCATTCAGGTTGGGTGGGGCAGGTAACGGTTGGGCATGCACTCTGGGTGCGAGGGGAAACGCTCAATGCGGGAACGGCCACAGCCGCAGCTTCTCTTTAGCCGTGGACCACAGCCGCGCGATGCCATGCGGCTCGACGATCAGAAAGAACACGATCAGGCCGCCGAAGATCATGAACTCGGCGTGCGTGACGGTGGCAGTGGTGATGGTGACGCCGATCGTCTCGCCCAGCGCCGGCAGCGCCTGGTTCAGGAAAATCGGCAGCACGACGATGAAGGCTGCGCCGAAGAAGCTGCCCATGATCGAGCCGAGGCCGCCGATGATGACCATGAAGAGCAGCTGGAACGAGCGGTCGATCGAAAACGCCGCCGGCTCCCACGAGCCGAGGTGGACGAAGCCCCACAAGGCTCCGGCCACGCCGACGATGAACGAGCTGACCGCAAACGCGGTGAGCTTGGCATAGACCGGGCGGATGCCGATCACCGCGGCGGCCACGTCCATGTCGCGGATCGCCATCCACTCGCGGCCGATGTGGCTGCGCACCAGGTTCTTGGCCAGCATCGCGAAGACGATCACCACCCCCAGGCAGAACAGGTACTTGGCGTGCGGCGTCTCGATCGGCAGGCCCAGGAACGACAGATTGGAGACATTCACCGATCCCGACGACGAATCGTTGGTGAACCACTTGACGCGCAGGAAGGCCCAGTCGACGAAGAACTGCGCCGCAAGGGTCGCCACCGCCAGGTACATCCCCTTGATGCGCAATGAGGGGATGCCGAACAGCACGCCCACCAGCGTGGCGAAAAAGCCGCCGAGCAGCATGGCCACGATCATCGGCATGCCGTCGATGCGCACGAAGAAGTTGTAGGCCGCGTAGGCACCAACGGCCATGAAGGCGCCGGTGCCCAGCGAGATCTGGCCGCAGTAGCCGACGAGGATGTTCAGCCCGAGTGCCGCCAGCGCGAGGATCAGGAACGGGATGAAGATCGCGCGCAGCAGGTACTCGTCAGCCAGCAGCGGCACGCCGACGATCGCCACCGCCAGCACGAGGCCGATCGCCACGCGGTCTTGCAGGATCGGAAAGACCTGCTGATCGGCGCGGTAGCTGGTCTTGAACTGGCCGTTCTCGCGATACAGCATGGTCAAACCCGATCGATGATCTTCTCCCCGAACAGCCCTTGCGGCCTGACGAGAAGAACGAACAACACCAGCACGTAGCCGAACCAGATCTCGATGCCGCCGCCGATCATCGGCCCGATGAAGACCTCCGACAACTTCTCGCCGACGCCGAGGATCAGCCCGCCGATGATGGCGCCGGGCACCGAGGTCAGGCCGCCGAGAATCACCACCGGCAAGGCTTTGAGCGCCAGCAGCGAGAGTGAGAACTGCACGCCGAGCTTGCTGCCCCAGATGATGCCGGCCACCAGCGCGGTGAAGCCGGCCACGCTCCAGACGATGACCCACACGCGCGACAGCGGGATGCCGATCGATTGCGCGGCCTGGTGGTCGTCGGCCACCGCACGCAGCGCACGGCCGGTGGCGGTGAACTGGAAGAACATCGACAAGACCACCACCAGCGCCGCCGCAATGCCCGCCGCGAACAGATCTTCCTTGTTCACCAGCACGCCACCCTGGAACATCGATTCGAGCAGGAACAGCGGGTCTTTGGGCAGACCGATGTCGATCTTGTAGATGTCGCTGCCGAAGAGGGTCTGGCCGAAGCCGTCGAGGAAGTAGGAGATGCCCAGCGTGGCCATCAAGAGCGTGATGCCTTCCTGATTGACGAGCTTGCTCAGGCACAGACGTTCGATGAGCCAGGCCACGAGCACCATCAACAGCATCGCGCCGGCGAAGCCGAGCAGGTTTCCGAGCAGCTTGCTGTCGATGCCCAGCAGCGCCGGAAACCACTCCGAGAAACGCGCCATGGCCAGTGCGGCGAACAACACCATCGCGCCCTGCGCGAAGTTGAACACGCCGCTGGCCTTGAAGATCAGCACGAAGCCCAGCGCCACGAGGCTGTACAGCATGCCCGACATCAGGCCGCCGAAGAATGTCTCGAGAAAGAAGCCCATCAGTGTGTCGTCCCGAGATACGCACTGATCACATCGGGATTGCGACGCACCTCGCCCGGCGTGCCGTCGCCGATCTTCTTGCCGTAATCGAGCACGACGACGCGGTCGCTGATGTCCATCACCACGCCCATGTCGTGCTCGATCAAGACGATCGTCGTGCCGTACTCGTCGTTCACGTCGAGCACGAAGCGGCTCATGTCCTGCTTCTCTTCGACGTTCATGCCGGCCATCGGCTCGTCCAGCAGCAGCACCTGCGGCTCCATCGCCAGCGCCCGGCCGAGGTCGACGCGCTTTTGCAGGCCATAAGGAAGGCGGCCGACCGGCGTTTTGCGGTAGGCCTGGATCTCGAGGAAGTCGATGATGCGCTCGACGGCCTCGCGGTGCTCGGTCTCCTCGCGTTCGGCGGCGCCCCAGCGCAGCGCTTGCTGGAAGATGTTGGTCTTCATGCGCAGGTTGCGCCCGGTCATGATGTTGTCGAGCACGCTCATGCCCTTGAAGAGCGCCAGGCTCTGGAAGGTGCGCGCCACGCCCATCTCGGCCACCTGGCGGCTGTTCATGTGGCTGAAGGTCTTGCCGCGAAAAGTGATCGAGCCGTGCTGTGGCGTGTAGACGCCGTTGATGCAGTTCAGCATGCTGCTCTTGCCGGCGCCGTTGGGCCCGATGATGGCGCGCACCTCGTGCTCACGCACGTCGAAGCTGATGTCGCTGAGCGCCTTCACGCCGCCGAAGGCCAGCGAGATGTTCTGCACGTGCAGGATGACCTCGCCGATCTTGCGTTGAGTCACTGGACCACCCTCCGCGCTGCGCGCTCCGGGATGAGCGCTTTGGAGCGGCCATGCGCGCTCATGGTCAGGCGGCCTTGCGCACGGCCGGAAAGACCTTGGCGTCGACGATCGCGAGCGTGGCCGAGACACTGCCCGTGCGCCCGTCTTCGAACTTCACCGGCGTCTCGATGAACTGCTCGGCCTTGCCGGCGTACATCGCATCCACCAGCAGTTGGTATTTGTCGCCGATGGCGCCGCGGCGCACCTTGCGCGTGCGCGTCAGTTCGCCGTCGTCGGCGTCCAGTTCCTTGTGCAGCACCAGGAAGCGGCTGACCTGGCTGCCGGCGAGCTTGTCATCGGCGGCCAGGTCGGCATTCACCTTCTCCACGCATTCGCGGATCAGCTCCAGCACCTGCGGCTTGGCCGCCAGATCGTTGTAGCCGGCATAGGGCAGATTCTTGCGCTCCGCCCAGTTGCCCACCGCGTCGAAATCGATGTTGATGAAAGCGCAGACCTTGTCGCGCTTGTCGCCGAAAGCCACCGCTTCCTTGATGTGCGGGAAGAACTTGAGCTTGTTCTCCACGTACTTGGGCGCGAACATCGCGCCGTCGCTCGCGCCGCCCATCAGCCGGCCCACGTCCTTGGCGCGGTCGATGATCTTCAGTTGGCCGCTGGCATCGAGGAAGCCGGCATCGCCGGTGTGGTACCAGCCGTCGCCATCCAGCACCTCGGCGGTGGCCGCGTCGTTCTTGTAATAACCTTTGAGAAGACCCGGGCTGCGCACCAGGATTTCGCCGCTGTCCGAAAGCCGGATCTCGACGCCTTCGATCGGCACGCCCACCGTGTCGGCACGCACCTGGTGGTCGGGTTGCAGGCAGACGAAGACGGCGGTCTCGGTGGAGCCGTAGAGCTGCTTCAGGTTGATGCCGATGGAGCGGTAGAACGTGAACAGATCCGGCCCGATCGCCTCGCCGGCCGTATACGCCACGCGCACGCGCGAAAAGCCCAGCGTGTTGCGCAACGGGCCGTAGACGAGCAGGTTGCCCAGGCCGTAGTGCAGGCGGTCGAAGAAGCCGACCGGCTGGCCGTCGCGGATCGCCGGGCCGACTCGCCGCGCGACGTTCATGAAGTGGTGGAACAAGCCGCGCTTGATCGGCGCGGCATCTTCCATGCGGATCATCACGCTGGTGAGCAGGCCTTCGAAGATGCGCGGCGGCGCGAAGTAGTAGCTCGGGCCGATCTCCTTCAGGTCGATCATCACCGTGGCCGCCGACTCGGGGCAGTTCACCACGTAGCCGCAGGCCAGCCACTGCGCGTAGCTGAAGATGTTCTGACCGATCCACGCCGGCGGCATGTACGCGAGCACTTCTTCGTCAGCCGTGAGTTTGTCGAAGCGGGCCCCCGCAGCGGCACGATCGAGCAGCGTGAAGTGCGTGTGCACCACGCCTTTCGGGTTGCCGGTGGTACCCGACGTGAAGAACATCGCCGCCACATCGTTCGGCGTGGCTTTCGCGACCTCGGCGTCGAAGTGGCCCGCGTGCTGGGCATCGAAGGCCTGGCCAGCTTCGATCAACGTATCGATCGACGCCAGCCCCGTCTCGTCGTAGTGGCGCAGGCCGCGCGGATCGTCGTACCAGATGCGCGCGATCTGCGGGCAGTGCTCGCGCAGCTCGATCAGCTTGTCGACCTGCTCCTGGTCTTCGACGATCGCGAAACGCACCTCGGCGTTGTTGATCGGGAACTGGTACTCGGTGGCCGCCGCGTCCTGGTACAGCGGCACGGGAATGGCGCCCAGCGACTGCGCAGCCAGCATTGCCGCGTACAGGCGCGGGCGGTTCTCGCCGATCACCACCACGTGTTCGCCGCGCTGCAAGCCCGCCTCGGCCAGCCCGCAGGCCATGCGGCGCACGAGCAAGGCCAGCGCGGCCCAGGTCAGCGGCTGCCAGATACCGTATTCCTTCTCGCGCAACGCCGCGGCGTTGGGGCGCGTCTTGGCGTGCTCCAGCAGCAGGCGGGGGAAGGTGGTCTGCACGGATTGATCGTAGGCCCCACTTTGACGCCGCGTTGTCATTGCAACGACAATCTCCGGGTCATTACCGAGGGGGCTTTCACTGGGGCTGCCGCTACGCCAACGCACGCGCAAGCTCGAGCGCAGCGAGCAGGGCATGGTGCCTTGGCTGGCAGTGCTCGATGGCGAGGAGCGCTCGCGCACCATCGGTGCGCTCGACGTGGTGGAGGCGCAGCCCGGCGAATACCTGTGCAAGATCGGCCGCCGCGCCACGTATTGGTTCGGCGTGCTCGATGGCCTCTTGAAGATGAACAACGACAGCAGCCAGGGCGCCAACATCACCTTCACCGGCCTGCCACCCGGCGCCTGGTTCGGCGAAGGCACGCTGCTCAAGCGCGAGGCCTACCGCTACAACATCGAGCCGCTGCGCCCGAGCGTGATCTCCGGGTTGCCGATCGAAGACTTCCACTGGCTGCTGGAGCGCAGCATCCCCTTCAACCGCTACGTGATGAACCAGATCAACGAGCGGCTCGGCCAGTTCATCGCGGCGCGCGAGATCGACCGCCTCACCGACCCCGACACACGCGTGGCGCGCAGCCTGGCCGCGCTCTTCCACCCGGTGCTGTACCCCGGCGTGGGTGAGCTGCTGCGCATCACGCAGCAGGAGCTGGGCTACCTGGTCGGCTTGTCGCGCCAGCGGGTGAACGAGGCGCTGCGCGCCTTACAGCGCGAGGGCGCGATCCGCATCGAGTACGGCGGGCTGCGGGTGCTCGACCTGGAGCGGCTGCGGGCGTGGCGCGTGGTTGCGGGCTGATTTGCTGTTTCAGCTTTCGAA
The DNA here is from genome assembly GCA_031400795.1 of Rubrivivax sp. GTDB lineage: Bacteria > Pseudomonadota > Gammaproteobacteria > Burkholderiales > Burkholderiaceae_C > Rubrivivax. Next base: position 23,745 of record JANNQO010000063.1, read on the forward strand.
GCTGAAAACAACAAATGGAGCGGCTTTTCAGCCCGCCACCTGCCCGGCGCAGACGTGAAACGGCCCCACCGCGATGCAGCGGCCTTGCGCGTCCAGCGCCTGCAGCGTCGCGATCACCGCACGCGCGCGTTCTTCATCGAGCACGCCCTCGGTCGCCGCGGCCGCAGCGCCGCGTTCCAGGTTCAGCCCGAACGTCGGATTCTCGATACGAGTTCAGCGCGCCCCGTCGCGGGTTGTCAATCCAGTGTGGCCTTGAAATAACGCCGCTTCGGGTCTTGCGGGCTGGAGCCGATTTCCCTGACCAGGCCTCGCTCGACCAGGCTTGCGAGCCGGGTGCGCGCGGCGCGCGGGCTGCGATCGATGAGCGAAGCGATCTGCCGGGTGGACTGCCCGAGGCCGTCGGACAGCGCTTCGAGGATCGCCATGTCGAGGTCTTGGAGCGGTGATGGCTTACCTCGCGCCGTGCGCAGCGTGACCCGAAAATGCGTGCCGATCTCCTCCAGCGCAGGGGCCGGCAAGCCGGCCTCGCGACAAGCTGCGCTCATGCACTGAATGCCGCTGCCCCATTGTTCGATCAGTCCGAGTTCCTGGAATACACGGCCGATGACGCGATTGCGCAGCTTCGAAATGCCGCGCCTCAGATCCTCGACGGTCAGGCCAGGCGGCAACAGGCCGGGGTTCTCGATCTCGACGCGGTCGTCGAAGATCGAAACTCGGATCGGCGCGCCGCGCTGCGTGTAGTCCGCGTGAACCACCGCGTTGACGACAGCTTCACGCAGCGCCACCGGCGGCAGGCTCCAGCGTTCGGTGCGGCGCACGGCACCGATGTCGAAACCTTGCAGGCTGTGCCGCTGAACGAACTCGATGGCCCGTTCGATCAGCGACGGCAGCGTGCCGCGCAAGGCCGCCGAATCGACGATCTTGCTCTTGTCGACGCCGGCGAAACGCCCGGCCTGCAACCAGGCGTCTGGAAAGTGGCTTTCGCGCTGGCGCCCGAACAGCAGCACGCCGCCGACCGACGGCACCTTGCGCCCCTGGTGCGGCACCAGCAAGCGCAGTGTCTCCAAGTCGGCCCGCCGGAGCTTGCGCACCGGTGCGAAACACTCTGAAGCAGCTCTGAAGTCCAACGCTTCAGTGTCCAGCGCGGGCAGAGCCTGTTCGTCGAACGATCGGCCCAGGCTCGATCGTCGCAATTCGGCCACCAACTCGCCGCCGGCGCGCCGATTGGTGGAACCCACGCGCACGTAGACGCCGCGCTCGATGCCGGCCGCCTTGAGGTAGTGAGGGCGGCTGGGGCTGGGATACACCTGCACGGCCAGCACATTCGTCTTGCGCCAGGGGAAGACCTCGATGTCCGGCACCAGATGCGGGGCAATGCCGTCGCTCAACACGCTGGCGACGCGCTCCTCCAGCGCAAGCGGATAGGCGACGCCCCGCACATGTCGCGTGCCGTCGTCGACACCGATCAGCAGCGTGCCGCCTGCCGTGTTGGCGAACGCGACCACCGTGCGCAGCACGCCCGCCGCGGACGAGAGTTCACGCTTGAATTCGATGACTGCGGACTCGAGCCTGCTCGACGATCAGCGCACCGAGTACCTGATTCGCTCGGCGGTGCCCGCTGAACCGGCGGCAGCAGCCGAGCAGCCGGGCCATGCCTTCAGCTTGCAGTGGGCGCCGAATCCGACGCTCGTCGCCGCGCTGCTGCTGCCCAAGCTGCGCGAGTCAGGATTCGCCGGCGGGTTGTTCATGCCCAGCGCCGGCTCGCGCCGCGACGCGCGTGGATTCGTGCGCGACGGCGATGAAGGACTCCTTTGGCTCGACGCGCTGAACATCGTCGGACCTGGGATGCGGCAAATCGAGTTGGCCGCCTTCAATGGGGACGACAACCCCGTTGCGCCGCGCAGTGGTGCTCTGGGCGTCGATGGCCCGGCCTGAATTTCGCTTGGCCGCACACGAATCACGGTCGCCGGCCTCGAGTGGGGTCCGTGTGTCAGGCTGGCGCTGGCTCATCTGGGCGCGCGGCAGACGATCCTCTTGCTCGAAGATGGCGCAGGATTGCAGAACGAGCCGGAGGGTCAAGCGTGCTGCGCGCATGAACTCGACATGCAACTCGGGTGCACCCTGCCCGACCTGGTGATCGGCTGCGACCTCGATCCGGCACGACGCGTGGCAGTTTCGAAGTGGTGGAGCGATCACCAGCGCGTGCTGATCGAGCTGGCGCTCGACGACGCTTCGCAGTCCGGCGGCATGCTGAGCGCTGTGGTCCGAGTGACGTCACCGGGGACTCTTGCGCTGGAGGACGCCAACGCAAACCAACGCGACAGCCTCTTTGGCGATCTGCCGATTCCGCCGCCGCTTCGCCGACTCAGCGACGACCCTCGACACGCGGCGGCGCTGATTGCACTGCGCCACCACGCCGCGCGCGCAGCCGCCGGCGCGGCAATCGACCTGCTGGCCGGCCAGCTGCCACCGGCGCAGCGAATTCGACTCGAGTGACGGGGCCGGGCATGGCGGCTGTGGCGCCACCTGCCCGGCGCAGGCGTGAAACGGCCTGATCGCGCTGAACCGGCCTTGCGCGTTCAGCGGTGGTGCCCGAAGCGCTGGGGGGCAGTCGGGTGGGGTCGGTCATGGAGTGATATGAGACGCCATCAGGTACTCGTCAGCTTCGACCGCCGCGGCGTCGTGCTCGGCCTGCGTGGCGAGCGCGAAGCCCAGGCGCTGCAGCAGGCGCATCGAGCGCTGGTTGCCTTTCTTCAACACCGCCTGGAAGTGCTGCACTCCATGTTCGGCCACCAGCGCCGCCTGCATCATGCGCACCGCTTCCGAAGCCAGACCCTGGCCCCACCAGCGGCTGGCCAGCTCGTAGGCGATGAAGGCGAGCCCGCTCGGGTAGACGGTGGCTTGCACGTAGCCGATCAGCTCGTTCGACGGCAGCCGGATGACCCAGTTCAGCCAGGCTTCACTGCCATCGGGCGATCGGCGTGTCTCCAGCTTGCGGTAGCGCTCGCGCAGCCAGTCGACAGAGGCCGGTGGCGCGTTCTCATGCTCATAGATCGCCGGGTCGCTGAGCACGGCGAACATCTCTTCGGCATGCGTCTCGCACTGCGGCTCCAGCGCCAAGCGCGCGCTGCGCAGAACCTCATCCATGGCGTGGCGTTCGATTCTTCGTGGCGGCGACTTGCGGGGCTTCGATGGCGGTGGCTTCGGGGCACTGCTTGCACCCGTATGGCCTGGTGATGCTACCCAGCCGGCCGCAGATGGTGCAACGGCAACGCCGCCCCTGCCTTCACCTCACCCAGCGAGAAGCTCGTGTGCAGGTCTTTCACATTCGGCAGCTTGAAGACGGTTTCCAGTGACCAGCGCGAATAGGCGTCCAGGTCGGTCACCACCACCTGCAGCTCGAAGGTGCCCGAGCCGCTGATGTAGTGGCACCCCACCACCTCGGGCATGGCGCGGATCGCCTGTTCGAGTTCGCGCACCGCCTGCGCGTTGTTGCGCTCGGCGTCGATGCGCACGAAGGCGAGCACGCCCAGCCCGATGCGGCGGCGGTCGATCTCCGCGCGGTAGCCGGTGATGTAGCGCTCGGCCTCCAGCCACTTCACGCGCCGCCAGGTGGGCGCGGGCGACAGGCCGATGCGCGAGGCGAGTTCGGCATTGGTGAGCCGCGCATCGGCTTGCAGCTCACGCAGGATGGCGATGTCGTAACGGTCGAGCGAGGGGCTTGCGATGGGCGGCGGCTCGACGGCCTTGGTTTTCGCGGGTCTTGCTTTCTTGAGCGTCATTCGGTCTCCGATTCGACCATCTGAGCATGATCGTTGCGCGAAGCATGCCGAATCAGGCATCGAAAGAAAAGACTTCACAGCCTCATTTGCCTAAACTGCCCGGCTTGTTGCCGCCCAAAGTCCACGCAGACTCCACGCCATGAACGCACCGCTGCCCGAATCTGTCCGCAAGGCCCTGGAGAGCGTGACGCTCGACGACAAATACACGCTCGAATCGGGGCGAGCCTTCATGAGCGGCGTGCAGGCGCTGGTGCGGCTGCCGATGCTGCAACGGCACCGCGATTCGATGGCCGGCCTCAACACCGGCGGCTTCATCAGCGGCTACCGCGGCAGCCCGCTGGGCGGCTACGACCAGGCGCTGTGGGCGGCGAAGAAGCACCTCGCGGCGAACCACATTCATTTCCAGCCCGGCGTCAACGAAGAGCTTGGCGCCACCGCGGTGTGGGGCACGCAGCAGCTCGACCTCTACCCCGAGAAGAACAAGTACGACGGCGTCTTCGGCATCTGGTACGGCAAGGGCCCGGGCGTGGACCGTTGCAGCGATGTCTTCAAACACGCCAACATGGCCGGCACGTCCCGGCACGGTGGCGTGATCGCCATCGCCGGCGACGACCACGTCAGCAAGAGCAGCACCGCGCCGCACCAGAGCGACCACATCTTCAAGGCCTGCGGACTGCCGGTGTTCTTCCCCAGCGACGTGCAAGGCATCCTCGACATGGGCCTGCATGCCTTCGCGATGAGCCGCTTCTCGGGCGTGTGGAGCGGCATGAAGACGATCCAGGAAGTCGTCGAATCGTCGTCGTCGGTGGTAGTCGTCCCCGAGCGCGTGAAGATAGTCATTCCTGAAGACTTAATCATGCCGCCGGACGGCCTGGGCCTGCACATCCGCTGGCCCGACGCGCCGCTGGAGCAGGAAGCGCGGCTGATGGACTACAAGTGGTACGCGGCGCTGGCCTACGTGCGCGCGAACAAGCTGAACCACAACGTCATCGAGAGTTCGCGCGACCGCTTCGGCATCATCGCCAGCGGCAAGGCCTTCAACGACACACGCCAGGCGCTGGCCGATCTAGGCCTGGACGATGACATCTGCCGCGCCATCGGTTTGCGCCTGCACAAGGTGAACGTGGTGTGGCCGCTCGAAGCCACCATCACGCGCGACTTCGCCGCCGGCTTGCAGGAGATCCTGGTCGTCGAAGAGAAGCGCCAGGTCATCGAATACCAACTGAAGGAAGAGCTCTACAACTGGCGCCCGGACGTGCGGCCGAACGTGCTGGGCAAGTTCGACGAGTCGGCCGGCGACTCTGATCAGCAAGGGCCCCTATGGGGCCGTGGCGGCGAATGGAGCATGCCCAACCCGAGCGAAAACTGGCTGCTGCGCGCCAAGGCCGACCTGACGCCGGCGATCATCGCCAAGGCGATTGCCAAGCGGCTGAAGAAGATGGGCCTGGCGCCCGCGGGCAGCGACGTGGCAGCGCGCATGGACGCGCGGCTGGCGATCATCGAAGCGCGCGAGCGCGAACTCGCGGCGATGAAGATCGATACCGGCGACCGCGCGCCGTGGTTTTGCAGCGGTTGCCCGCACAACACCAGCACACGCGTGCCCGAAGGCTCGCGCGCCGTGGCCGGCATCGGCTGCCACTACATGGCGGTGTGGATGGACCGCAGCACCAACACCTTCTCGCAGATGGGCGGCGAAGGCGTGTCGTGG
>JANNQO010000064.1:0-3536 GCA_031400795.1 Rubrivivax sp.
CGACCCCTATGCATAGACCTCAACTATGTGTAGTTGCCCGCCGCCGGATGGCCGCTGATGAGTCGGGACGCGGCCCCCGCGAGCCCGATGCCTTGAGCATCTATACATAGTCCTCGCCCCCAGGTGCACTGGCGGCTCCACAACCTGGAGACTGCCATGCGCACCAAGCTTCCTTCTCGATCCGATCCTTCAGGCCGTTCCCGCGGCTGCGCTCAGTTGGAGCGGCACACACAGGCGTATCGCGAGTACCTGCTCGACCGCGGCAACGCTGCCGGTTACGTGCGCAGTTGCGAAGCGGCTGTGCTGCACCTGTCGATGTGGATGAAGCAGACCGGCAAGCGCCTGGCCGACGTCGGCGAAGACCTCGTGGCCGAGTTCCTTGAGCATCATCTTCCCGGCTGCCGCTGCGCGACGAGCGCGCGTCACCCAACCACCGTGCGCGCCGCACTGGGCCACCTGCTGGTCGTACTGCGCGCCGCCGACGCCATCGCACCCAAGCCGCTGGACACGACAGCGGTGGGCCAGGAACTGCGCCGCTACGACCAGTACATGGAGCAAGTTCGGGGGCTTGCCACGAAGACCCGCGAGGGTGCGCTGCGCCTGGTCGAAGCGTTGCTGCGCAAGCACTTCGGCGACGACGCCATTCAGTTCGAGGTCATCACGCCGGAGCACGTGCGCCGCTTCTTCGCCGCACAGGCCAAGAACTACAAGACGCCGTCGAGCCTGGGCGTCGTGGTCTCGGCCCTGCGCGGCTACTTCCGCTGGCGCGCGACGCTGGGCGACCGTACCCATGCGCAGGTTGGTGCGCTGGCGTATCCGGCGAACTGGCAGCTGGCGTCGTTGCCCAAGTCGTTGGAGCCGGCAGAGGTCGAACAACTCGAGGCTGCTCTCGGCCAGAGCGGCCCGTCGATGCTGCGCGCCGACGCCATGGTGCGCTGTGCGCTCGATCTGGGCCTGCGAAGCGGCGAGGTCGCACGCCTGGGTCTGGACGACATCGACTGGGAAGCCGGCACGATCACATTGCGCCGGACCAAGGGTCGGCGTGAAGACGTGATGCCATTGCCTGAAGCAACCGGGCAGGCTATCGCCGCATACCTGCGCGACGAGCGGCCCAAGACCCAGCACCGGATGGTCTTCGCTCGGCACATGACGCCGCGGGAACAGCCGATCGGGCCGGACCTCGTTCGCAAGACCATCCGCCAGGCCTATGCGCGCGCCGGGCTGCCGCACACGCGCTCGCACCTGCTGCGTCACACGATGGCCAGCCGTCTGCTGGCCGGCGGCTCCTCGCTCAAGGAGGTGGCCGACGTGCTGCGGCACCGCTCGCTGAACACGACGCTGATCTACGCCAAGCTCGACAGCGGCCGCCTCGTCGAAGTCGCCTTGCCGTGGCCCGGAACCTCCGCTGCCGCGGTAGGGAGGCTGTCATGACGATCGGCCTGACCGCGCTCGTGGAGCGCTACCTCACGGAACGTCGCACCCTGGGCTTCCAGCTGCGTTCGACCGCCTACAGCCTGCGCAGCTTGGCCGAGTACGTCCGCCGCACGCGCCACCGCGGACCCCTGACCCTGGAGGTCATGGCCCAGTGGGCACGTCTGGACTCCCATGCCAGCGTCGATCCCCGAACCTGGGCCAGGCGGCTGAAGCACTTGCGCTCCTTCGCGCGCTGGATGCAGCAGTTCGAGCCGGCCACGGAAGTGCCCGACGACACGATCTTCGGTCGGCTGCCCGAGCGCCAGGCACCGCATATCTACAGCCAAGAGGAAGCGCGGCAGTTGCTGGCCGCCGCGCGCCAGATCGGCCCCAATCCCGGCCTGCGTGGCCTGGTCTACGAGACGCTGTTCGGCTTGATTGCCAGCTGCGGTCTACGCCTGTCCGAGGCGTTGTCGCTGAACCTGGGTGACGTGGACCTCAGGCGCGGCCTGCTGACGATCCGACGCACGAAGTTCGCCAAGTCGCGCCAGGTGCCGCTGCATCCGAGTACGGCCAAGGCCTTGGGTCAATACCGCTGGACACGGGACGTGGCCGGCGCCTCACGCGACGACGATGCGCCATTCTTCATCGGCACACGGGGTCGCCTGTTCGGCAAGCCGATCAGCGGGCACCAGGTGGAGCGCGTCTTCGCCACGATGCGCAGTGAACTGGGGTGGGTCAACCGCGGTACGCACCATGCGCCGCGCATCCATGACCTGAGGCACACCTTCGTGGTCAGGCGCATCCTGCTGTGGCAGCAGCAGGGCATCGACGTGGACGAGGCGATGCTGTCGCTGTCGACCTACGTCGGGCACGCGATGGTGACCAACACCTACTGGTACCTGCAGGCGGTGCCGGAATTGATGGCGGTGGCCGCGCAGCGCTTCGAGTCGTGCATGCCGGAGCTCAGCCATGGGTGACGTGTCCCCCAGCCGCAAGGGCTCCCCACCAAGCTTCCCGGCGCTGGTGCAGCAGTTCTTCACCGAGTACCTGGTCGCGCAGCGCGCACTCAGCCCACGCACAGTGGCCTGCTACCGCGACGCGATGACCTTGTTCCTTGGGTACGCGACCCAGCACCTGAGCAAGCTGCCCATGGCCATGCAACTGATGGACATCACGCCGGAGTTGATCCTGAAGTTCCTGGCCCACCTGGAGCGGGAGCGGCACAACTCGGTGCGCAGCCGCAACCTGCGGCTCACGGCCTTGCGGGCGTTCCTGAAGTTCGCCGGTCGACGCGACGTGACGGCGCTTCACGCCGTCGAGCGCGCGATGGCCGTGCCGATGAAGCGCTTCGAGCGGCCGCTGCTGGGTCATCTGACACGGCCCGAGATGATCGCCGTGCTGGGGCAGCCCGGCATCGAATGGACGTCGCAGCGCGACCATCTGCTGCTGAGCCTGCTGTACAACACCGGCGCGCGCGTGTCGGAGATCGTCGGGGTGCGCGTCGTCGACGTGGTGCTGGACGGCGCAGCCTGCGTGCACTTGCACGGCAAGGGCCGCAAGGATCGATCAGTGCCACTGTGGAAGACCACCGCGTCGGCCATACGCGCCTGGTTGCACGCCAACCCGCAACTGCGCGGTTCGGCTGCGTTGCTGCCCAACCGATCTGGCAATCCGATGACTCGGTGCAACGTGGCGCAGCGACTGGCGCTGGCGGTGGAACGGGCCTCGGTAGATCAACCGAGCCTGAAGACCAAGCGTGTCTCACCGCACACCTTGAGGCACACGACCGCCATGCATCTCCTGCAAAGCGGCGTGCCGTTCAACGTGATTGCCCTGTGGCTCGGCCACGAGAGCACGAACACGACGCACCGCTACGTCGAGGCCAACCTCGAGATGAAGGAGAAGGCGCTCGCGCGACTCGAGGCACCCGACATCAAGCTCAAGCGCTTCCGCGCCAGCGACGACTTGATGAAGTTCCTGCAGGCCCTGTAACTATGCAAAGCGCCGCGACCTCGACCACCGCTGTCGACATAGTGAACAGCGGTGCCGGGCGCCGCGGATCTACGCATAGTTGAGGTCTATGCATAGGGGTCGCTATGGATAGCTTTGCATAGCGACCC
>JANNQO010000065.1:0-10292 GCA_031400795.1 Rubrivivax sp.
CCATTTTTCCGTCCGCCTTCGGCACGCGGCCTGCGACGAAGACTTGAAAGAAATCGCGAAAGCGCGAAAGTGCGCGCCAGTGCCGAAGTCCAAAGCCTCCGCCCATCCCCCCACGGAAAGCATGAAAACCACTCCGTCCCCCTCCGCGCCCACGCGATTTTCCAGCGCGAAGAAGGCCGCTCCCGCCCCCGATCACCCCCCCCCTATGCAACATGGGCACCGCCGGCCAGGGTTCGGCGGCAGCGACGCCCAGCGAGACGAGGCCGATGAAGAACAAGCGCCACATCGACGCATCATCGTCGAATCAGCGCTGGCGCATGGCCACGCTGTCGTATTCCACCCGCGCGTCGAGGGCTACGAGCTTGCCGTCGCGCTGCGGCATCGGCGGCAACCGGCACGCCGCGTCACTGCGCCGCCTCGGACACCAACAGCAGATTGGGCACCTGCTCGGCGCGCAGCGGGCGCGACAGCAGATAGCCCTGCCCTTCTTGCACGCCCATCTCGCGCAGCAGCGACAACTGATCGCCGGTTTCGATGCCCTCGGCAATCACCTTGCGGCCCAGCGACTTCGCCAGCGTGAGCACCGCTCGCACGATCTCCACGTTCTGCGGCTTCTGGTGCAAGGCCATCACGAAGGAACGGTCGATCTTCAGGCTGTCGATGGGCAAGCTGCTCAGATAGGCCAGCGACGAAAAACCGGTGCCGAAGTCATCGATCGAAAACCGCACATCCGCAGCGCGCAGCAGCGCCATGGTGCGCAGTGCCACGTCGAGCCGGCCCATCAGCGTGGTCTCGGTGATCTCCAGCGTCAACGAGCCCGGTGTCGCATGGTGGCGCTGCAACACCTGCTTGACGTGGGTCACCAGGCTGATGCGGGCCAGGTCGCCGCCGGAGATGTTGACGTGCATGCCCAGGTGCTGCGCCGCGGGCAGTGTTTGCTTCCAACGTGCCAGCTGCGCCATCGCGTGCTCGATGATCCAGTCGGTGAGCTCCCCGATGAGGCCCGATTCCTCCGCCATCGCGATGAACACGGCCGGGCTGACCGGTCCGCGCTGCGGGTGCACCCAGCGCGCCAGCGCCTCGAAGCCGCTCAGCCGGAAGGGCTCGAGTTGGTAGATCGGCTGGAAATGCACGCTCAGCTGCCCCTGGCCGATGGCCCGGCGCAGGTCGGTTTCCAGCGCCATCTTGTCGGCGACCCGCTCGAGCATCGAGCTGTCGAACACCACCACGCGCCCGCGGCCGCCGGTCTTGGCTTCGTACATCGCGAGGTCGGCGTCGCGCAGCACCTCGTCCACCGTGCGGTAGCCGTGGTCGCTGAAGGTGATGCCCACGCTGGCGACAGGCAACACCTCGGTGCCGAAGAGGCGCATCGGCCGGCTGAGTTCGTCGAGCACACGCTGGGCCAGACGCATCCCGGTCTGGGCGTCCTGCACCGCCAGCGCGAGCACGGCGAACTCGTCGCCGCCCAGCCGCGCCACCAGGTCGCCCGGGCGCACGCAGGCGCACAGCCGCTCACCCACTTCGCGCAGCAGTTCGTTGCCGGCCGTGTGGCCCAGGCTGTCGTTGACGAGCTTGAAACGGTCGAGGTCCAGATACAGCACCGCGAAGCGCAGGCCCGCGTCCAGCCGGGTCTTCTCCACCGCCAGCGCCAGCCGTTCGTGGAACCAGTGGCGGTTGGCCAGGTCGGTGAGGTCGTCGTGGTGGGCGATGTAGTGCAGACGGCCCTCGGCCAGGCGGCGCGAATTGATGTCTTGCACCTGGTAGATCAGGCAATGGCCGCTGCCGCTCGGATCCTCGTACTGGCTGCAATGCACGGCCACCCAGATCGCTTCGCCATTCGAGCGCTTGATCTGCATCTCCATCGAAAAGGCGTCGTCTGCCGAATCGAGCGCGGCTTCGGCGCGGCGACGCAGCAGTTGCGCATCGGCGCCGTCCAGCAGCGTCTCGAAGCATTGGCCGAGCAGGCTGCCGGGCTCGAAGATCAGCAGTTCGCAAAACGCCTGGTTGGCCTGCAGGATGTGGCCGTCGGGCTTGACGATGACCATGCCGATGGCGGCATGGCTGAATGCCGCCGTGAAGCGCTGCTGATTCAGTTCGGCTTCGCGCCTTGCCTCGGCCACGTTGGCCTCCTGGCGCTGGCGCTCGGCTTCCTGGCGAAGGAACGCGGCGCGCAGAAGCAGCAGGATTCCCAGCGCGGCGAGCGCTGAAATCACCAGCAGGGCCTGGCCGAAGTGTTGGGCGTTCAGGTGCACGAGCGCGGCGATCAAGGCCGACGCCAGGTAGACGGCCGCCATCCATGCCGAATCGGCCAGCCACTGCCCGGGCGCCATCGGCGCGCCGCGCTTGAGCGCCACCATGGCCATCAACGGCATCGTGGTCAGCACGAAGGGCAGCAGCGCTACCAAGGGCAGAGCCGCCGCCGACGCCAGCTCCGCGTCCAGCCCGAGCGGCAGCAGGAGCAGCACGGCCTGAGCCTGCTCGAAAGCCCAGCCGCACAGTGCCATCGCGGTCATCGCCGCGGCAGGGGTCGAGATATGGCTGCTCAGGCGCTTGGAGGTGCGCAGCGTGCCGACCATGCCGTCGATGCCGGCGGCCAGCACCGCCGGGGCCGGGCCGAGCGCGGCCAGCACGCCGAAAACGAAGACGTCGGAGACGCTCAGCGAGTACGACGTGCGTGGCAGCTTGAGCGCCAGCGCGGAGGCCAGCGTCACCAGCCCCAGCGCGAGCGCCAGCGGCGCGAACGAAGAGCCCGCCAACGCAGCGACGTGCCAAAGCGCCCAGCCCAGCGCGGCCGCGCCGGTGCCGGCGATGGCCAGCCAGGCTGCGCGCGCCCGCGGCGGATAGTCGAACAGGTGCCGACGAACGAATCCACCCCAGGCATTGCCTGGGGGGGCGTTGGCGGGCGACAGGTTGGGCGTCATGCGGGCATCAGGCTGCAGGCACCGGTGTGGGGCACCCGGCCGGCCGCACCTGCACTGCCCCAAGGCAATCGGCCTTGCGCGCGCCGACTTGAGCACCGGCGCCGGAAAACCTCGCTGCTCAGGGCGCCGTTGCTGCCGCTGAAGCCAGCTTCGTCGGGCGCCATCGCATCGAGCGGGCGCGCGCCGGGCGCTCAGTGGAGTGCATTGGGCACCCCGAATGAAGGCGCGGCGGCGCGCGGGCCTGTGCGGGGCCTGCGGTCGCGATCGTGAGGGATTGCCGCCGTGTGCTTCGAATTTCCCATCCATCGACGGAGATCCCGGCGCGGCTCAACCCCTGCGCCGTGGCGCGACCGTCCACGTGCAGGCGAAGAACCGCGAGTGACGACTGTCGCCGGGTCTTGCCCCGTGGTGGCTACACCCGTTCCAGCACCACCGCGATGCCCTGGCCGACGCCGATGCACATCGTGCACAGCGCGTAACGCCCGCCGCTGGCATGCATTTGGTTCACCGCGGTGGTGGCCAGCCGCGCGCCGCTGGCGCCCAGCGGGTGGCCCAGCGCGATGGCGCCGCCGTTGGGGTTGACGCGCGGGTCGTCGTCTTGCAGGCCGAGCTCGCGCAGCACCGCCAGGCCCTGCGCGGCAAAAGCTTCGTTGAGCTCGATGACATCGATCTGAGCCAGCGCCAGACCGGTGAGTTCGAGCACCTTGCGCGTGGCCGGTGCCGGGCCGATGCCCATCACGCGCGGCGCCACGCCGGCGGTGGCCATGCCGACGACGCGCGCGCGCGGCGTCAAGCCATGGCGCGCCGCGGCGGCCTCGCTGGCGACGAGCAGCGCGCAGGCACCGTCGTTCACGCCGCTGGCGTTGCCTGCCGTCACGCTGCCCTCGGGTTTGACCACGCCCTTCAGCTTGGCGAGTGCCTCCAGGCTCGTTTCGCGTGGGTGTTCGTCTTTCGCGACGATCATCGCATCGCCCTTCTTCTGCGCAATCGTCACCGGCGTGATCTCGGCATCGAAGAAGCCGCGCTTCTGCGCCGCCACGGCCTTCGTCTGCGACGCCAGCGCCATGCGGTCTTGCGCTTCGCGCTCGATCTTGTGCTCGGTGGCCAGGTTCTCGGCCGTCTCGGGCATCGAGTCGACGCCGTAGCGCTCTTTCATCGCCTTGTTGATGAAGCGCCAGCCGATCGTCGTGTCGTAGACCGCGTTGGCGCGGCTGAATGCGCTGTCGGCCTTGGGCATCACGAAAGGCGCGCGGCTCATGCTCTCGACGCCGCCGGCGATCATCAGCCGCGCTTCGCCGGCCTTGATCGCCCGCGCCGCGCTGCCCAGCGCATCCAGGCCGCTGCCGCACAGGCGGTTGATCGTCGCGCCGGGTACGCCGATCGGCAGGCCCGCGAGCAGCGCAGCCATGCGCGCGACGTTGCGGTTGTCCTCGCCGGCCTGGTTGGCGCAGCCGTAGATCACGTCGTCCAGCGCCGCCCAATCGAGATTCGGGTGGCGCGCCATCAGCGCGCGAATCGGCACCGCGCCGAGGTCGTCGGTGCGCACCGATGACAGCGCGCCGCCGTAGCGGCCGAAGGGGGTGCGCAGCGCGTCACAGATGAAGGCTTGGGTGCTCATGGCGAACTTCCTTTCAACCGGCTGATGGTGACACCAGAGTCAGACTGGGAAAGTAGCTGCGGAATCGCGCAGCGTCACGGGTCAAGAGCGGCCAGCCGTTCACCGCCGCGTGGGCGCCGATGAAGAAATCGGGCAAGACCTGCTGCTTCGTGCCACCGCGCCGGCGGTACAGCAGATACGCCCTGGCCGCCAGGAACAGCGCGGCTTTGGGGATTTGCTGGAGATCCAGGGACAGCCGCGCCACCACGGCATCCAGCGCCTCGATGGTCGAGTAAGACAGCGACATCTCGGCATAGATCACCGGATTGATGGCCAGCGCATGCACCTGCCTCTGCGCCCGGAGCTGACCGATCGACCAGTCGCCCCACTGGGGGTCGTCTTGAAGCACGTCCACCAGCACGTTCGTGTCTATCAACAGCATCAGTCGTCGCTGCGCAGCAACTTCATCAAGTCATCGGTGCGCCACTTCACGTCAGCACTGCCGCGCACGGCGTCCAGCGGATCGACGGTCTTGGCAACGGGCCTCTTCTTCGGCCGAGCCGCACGCACCACCACCTCGCCGGCAGCGCTGATCGCAAACTCCACCGGCATGCCCGGCAGCAGCTGCATGGCATCGCGGATGCGTTTGGGGATGGTGACCTGGCCCTTGCTGGTCAGCGTGGTCGTCATGGCGGGGCTCCAGGTGTTACCGAAGGCAGCATGGTAATACAGCGGACATCTTCAGATCAGCGGCACCGCCGTGCGCGCCTGCAAGGTCTCGATGTCGATGCCAGGCGCCATCTCCACCACCCGCACCCCCGCCGGCGTGATCTCCAGCACCGCCAGCTCGGTGTAGATGCGCGACACGCAGGCCACACCGGTCAGCGGGTAAGTGCAGCGCGGCACGATCTTGCTTTCACCGGTCTTCGTGCAGTGCTCCATCATCACGAAGGTCTTCTTCGCGCCGATGGCCAGATCCATCGCACCGCCCACCGCGGGAATGGCATCGGGCGCGCCCGTGTGCCAGTTGGCCAGGTCGCCGCCGGCCGAGACCTGGAAGGCGCCGAGCACGCAGATGTCCAGGTGGCCGCCGCGCATCATGCCGAAGCTGTCGGCATGGTGGAAATAAGCGCCGCCGGGCAGCAGCGAGACCGGCTGCTTGCCGGCATTGATGAGGTCGTGGTCCTCTTCCCCCACGGGCGGCGTCGGGCCCATGCCGATGACGCCGTTTTCGCTGTGCAGCAGCACCTCGCGTTCACGTTCGAGGTGGTTCGCCACCCGCGTCGGCAGCCCGATGCCCAGGTTCACGACCGCGCCGTGCGGTATGTCTTGCGCGACACGCGCGGCCATTTGATCGCGGGTCCAGCTCATTGCGCAGCTCCTTGCGTCGACGATGGGCCGCTCCCGCTGGCGCCCGTGACGCGGCGCTCGACAAGAACGATCCGCTGCACGAACAGGCACGGCGTGACGATCACCTCCGGATCGAGTTGGCCGAGTTCCACGATCTCATGCACCGAAGCCACCGTGCACCTCGCGGCCGTGGCCATGATCGGCCCGAAGTTGCGCGCCGTCTTGCGGTAGGTGAGATTGCCCCAGCGATCACCGCGCTCGGCCTTGATCAGCGCCACGTCGGCATGGATCGGGTATTCGAGCACTTGCATGCGCCCGCCGATCTCGCGCACCTCCTTGCCTTTAGCCAGCTCGGTGCCGTAGCCGGTGGGCGTGAAGAAGGCGCCGATTCCGGCCCCGGCAGCGCGGATGCGCTCGGCAAGATTGCCCTGCGGCACCAGTTCGAGTTCGATCTTGCCTTCGCGGTAGAGGCGATCGAAGTGCCACGAATCGGCCTGGCGCGGGAAGCTGCAGATGATCTTCTTCACGCGGCCCGCAGCGAGCAGCGCGGCGAGACCCGTATCGCCGTTGCCGGCGTTGTTGTTGACGATGCTCAAGTCTTTCGCGCCCTGCGCGATCAGCGCGTCGATCAGCTCGTCGGGCAACCCGGCCGTGCCGAAGCCGCCGATCATCACCGTCGCACCGTCTTGCACATCGGCCAGCGCCGCAGCGGCCGAAGCCTGGATCTTGTTCATTGGCGCCGATGATCGGCTCGAACTGGCCCGTGCGCCGGCGACGCCATAGCCAGGGTTTTCCAGGGGCGCGCGACGACTTTCCAGGGCTGGGCTCAAGTTCTCCGCGCTGCGGCCGATACAGCTCGTCATGTTGTCGTCCACCCGGCTGATCGCACGCGCAGGCAGGTCGTCCGCCGGTCTGACCCTGGTCGAACTGATGCTCGCCTTGACCGTGCTCGGCGTGCTGACGGCCGTCGTGCTGCCGAGCTGGGACGGCTGGCGCGAGCGCGTGAAGACCAAGCAGGCGCAGGAGGACATCATTGCGCTGTCGGCCGTGCTCGACGGCATCTTCACCGACACGGATGCCTTGCCGGCAAGCCTCGCAGAGATCGGCCGCGGTGGGCTGCGCGACCCCTGGGGCAACCTGTACCAGTACACCAACCTGACCACCCTGACCGGCAAGGGCAAGGCGCGCAAGGACCATTCGCTGGTGCCGCTGAACAGTGACTACGACCTGTACAGCAAAGGTCCCGACGGCATGAGCTCGCCGCCGCTGACCGCCAAGTCCAGCCGCGACGACATCCTGCGCGCCAACAACGGCCGCTTCGTCGGCCCGGCGTCGATGTACTGATCTGCGGCGATGATCGTCAGCGGCCTGTTCCTGCGCAGCCGAGTCGCGCGGCGCGTGTTCTGGGCGCTGCTGCTGGCGGCGATGCTGCCGCTGGCACTGTTCGGCGCCTTGGCGCACCACGCCTACCAGGGGCGCGAACAAGCGCGGCAGCAGCATGCTGGGCTCGAACGCCTCAAGCACATCGGCATCCGCGCCCACGACCGGGTCGTCGCGGCGCGCGCCGCGCTGGCCGCCCATGCCGCGGCCAGCCACGAGCCCGAGGCGTGGCGATCGCCCACGCTGGCCGCTACCGGCGTTCGCGAGATGCTGCGCCGCGTGGCCACGGTGTCGGCAACGCAGGCGCCCATCGGCGGCGATGCGGCGCTGGCCCGCGACTGGGCCGCGATGGCCCCGCTGCCCGCCGCGGCGGGCGCTCGCGTGCTGTGGTGGCATGCCGCCGCCGGCGCGGCCTCGCCGATGCTGATCAGCTGGCGCGACGATCGCCACGGCGGCTGGTGGATCGCCGAGATCGAGCCCGCCTACCTGTGGGCAGACTTCGCCGCCGAAGGCCCCGCCGCCGGCCTGTGCGTCACCGACGGCCAGCGTGCGCCGCTGCACTGCCCGGCGGGCCGCGCGCCGGCCGAAGCGCCGCAATGGCAGCTCTTCATGGGTGGTGCTTTCGGCAGCCCCGATTGGCGGCTCGAGGGTGACGCCGCAGTCGACCTCGCGCCCCCCAGCCTGCCGCTGGCCCGTTTCGCCTTGCTGGGCGGCGCTGCCACGATGCTGCTCATCGCCATGCTCGGCCTCGTGCTGGTGCGGCGCACGATGGTGCCGCTCGAAGGCTTGATCGCCGGCACGCGCGCTCTGGCCGGCGGCGATTGGAGTGCCCGCGTGAAGCGCAGCAGCGCCGACGAGTTCGGCGACCTGGCAGGCTCGTTCAACCAGATGGCCGGCCGCATCGGCCGCCAGATTCAGGCGCTGGAAGTGCAGGCGGCGATCGATCGCGAAATCCTCGGCGCGCTGGAGATCGACGGCGTGATGCAGCGCGTGGTGCAGCGGCTGCTCGCGCTGGCGCCTCGTGTGCCCGTGTCGGTGTGGGCGCTCGCCGCCGACGGCGTGCAGTGGCAGCTGCACCGGCCCGGCCAGCAGGTGGCCGAGGCCCCGCCGCCCGGCGCGCAGGCCGAGGCGCCGCCCGAGGACGGCCTGGCGCTGCGCCTGACCGATGGCGGCGCGGCTTGGGTCGTGCCCGCGCGCTGGCAGGGCGAACTTGTCGCGTTGCTGTGCTTCGTCACACCCGATGTCTTGCCGCTGGACGCCGACGCGCGTCGCGAGCTGGGCGAACTGCGCGACCGCACCGCGGTGACCCTGGCCTCGGCGATGCGTGCGCACCGCCTCGAGCAGCGTGCCGTGCGCGACAGCCTCACCGGGCTCCTGAACCGCCACGGCCTGCACGACGCCTGCGACGCACTGCTCGGCACCCGGGGGGCGCAGTTCGCCTTGATGATGGTCGACCTGGACGGCTTCAAGGAGGTCAACGACACGCTCGGCCACCCGCTGGGCGACGAGCTGCTGCGCGCGGTGGCCGACCGGCTGCGCGAGCTGGCCCCCGATGCCGCGGCGCTGGCCCGCCCCGGCGGCGACGAGTTCGTGCTCCTGCTGCGCGGCAGCGCCGTGCAGGCCCAGGCGCTGGCCGAGCAACTCTGCCGCAGCCTCGCGCAGCCCTTCGCGCTGCAGCAGCACACGCTGCACCTGGGTGCCAGCGCCGGCTTCGCCTGCAGCCCCGACGATTCGTGCGAGCGCGCCGAGCTGCTGCGCCGCGCCGACCTGGCGATGTACGCCGCCAAAGCCGGCGGCCGCAACCGCGCGCAGCGTTACACGAGCGCGCTGGACGCGATGGCCAGCGAGCGCGCCTGGCTGGTTCGCGAGCTGCGCGGTGCGCTGGACAACAACGCGTTGCAAGTGCACTACCAACCGCGTCTGGCGCTGCCCGGCGGCGCGGTGCGCTCGGTGGAGGCACTGCTACGCTGGTTGCATCCCCAGCGCGGCTGGATCGCGCCGGCGCGCTTCGTCCGGGTGGCCGAAGACAGCGGCCTCATCGCGCCGCTGGGTCGCTTCGTGCTCGATGCCGCGCTGCGCCAGCGCAAGGCCTGGCTCGACGCCGGCTTGGCCGTGGGGCGCGTGGCGATCAACGTCTCGGCCGGACAACTGCGCGACGAGCACTTCGCCGACGAGGTGCTGGACCTGCTCGCGCAGCACGGCCTGCAAGCGCAGCATCTCGAACTCGAACTCACCGAAAGCCTGTTTGCCGGTGACCCCGACGCCGTCTGCCGGTGCCTCGAGCCGCTGCGCCAGCGTGGCGTGACGGTGGCGCTGGACGATTTCGGCACCGGCTACTCGTCGTTGTCGGCGCTGCAACGGCTGCCGGTGGACGTGCTCAAGATCGATCGCAGCTTCGTGATCGAGCTGGGTCAGCGCGAATCCGCCGAAGCGGTGGCGCGCTCGATCATCGCGCTCGCGCGGGCCCTGTCCAAGCGTGTCGTTGCCGAGGGCGTCGAGACCGAGCTGCAGGAGCAACGGTTGCTGGCGCTGGGCTGCGACGAGTTCCAGGGCTACCGCTACGCGCGACCGATGCCGGGCGGCGAAGTCGCTGCGCTATTCGATCAGCCGCTCGGGGATCAGCGCCGCCTCGAACAGCAGCTGGTCCCAGGGCGGCGTGCCGGAGAAGCTCTTCACGAGCGCATCGACGAAGAGTTCGAGCTTCAGTGAGCTGGGCATGCCCGGTTCATACCGTGCTGCGGTTCTGCGGCATCAAGGCGGAGTGATCCAATCCGCACAGCAGCGCGCCAAGGCCCGAGTTCGCGAGTGTCGCGCGCGCGAGGCGCCAGTCGTGCAGGCGCCGAAAGCCGACGCGCTCCTCGAAGTCCACCTGCCGCAGCCCCGGTGCCTGCAACGGCCGGCTTCATGAGCTACTTCTTCCCCAACCCCATCGCCCGCCCCACCTCGCCGTAGACCTTGGCGCGCTCGCGCATGAAGGCGTCCATCTGTTCGGGCCCGACGTTGATCAACTCGAAGCCGCTCTTCGCGGCCAGCTCCTTCATCTC
>JANNQO010000066.1:0-16684 GCA_031400795.1 Rubrivivax sp.
GCCGAACGCAGCGCTGCTGCTCTACAGCTTCGTGCGCAAGGAGGCGGTGCTGTCGTCGATGATCGAAGGCACGCAGTCGTCGCTCGCCGACCTGATGCTGTTCGAACTGGACGAGCAGCCGGGCGTGCCGATGGAAGACGCGCGCGAGGTGAGTCGCTACGTCGCGGCGCTGGAGCACGGACTGGCGCGCGTGCGCGGGGGCTTCCCGCTGTCGCTGCGGCTGATCCGCGAGGTGCACCAGGTGTTGATGGGCAGCGAGGGGCGTGGTGCCACGCGCACGCCCGGCGAGTTTCGGTCGAGCCAGGTCTGGATCGGCGGCACGCGCCCGGGAAACGCGGTGTTCGTGCCGCCGCCGGTCAATGAGCTGGATGAATGCCTGAAGCTCCTCGAGCGCTTCCTGCACGACGTGCCCGAGCCGACGTCACCGCTGGTCAAGGCGGCGCTGGCGCACGTGCAGTTCGAGACCATCCACCCCTTCCTCGACGGCAATGGTCGCGTTGGCCGCCTGCTGATCGCGCTGCAACTCGCGGTCGATGGGCTGATGCGCGAACCGATGCTGTACCTCAGCCTGCACTTCAAGGAGCACCGGCAGACCTACTACGAGCTGCTCAATGCGGTACGCCTGTCGGGCGATTGGGAGGCCTGGCTGGAGTTCTTCGCCGATGCCGTGGTGGCCAGCGCCACGCAAGCTGCCACGTCGGCCAGGCGACTTCTGGAACTGGCCTCGGCCGACAGCCAGCGCATTGCGGGCCTCGGCCGCGCTGCAGCATCGGCAGCGGCGATTCACCAGGCCCTGCAGCGGCGGCCCATCGCCACCGCCGCGTCCCTGGTTGCCGCCACCGGCCTCACGCCGGCCACGGTGAACAAGGCGCTGGCGCACCTGGAGCGCATCGGCGTGGTTACCGAACTCACGCGCAAGCAGCGCGGCCGCGTGTTCAGCTATGCGCGCTACGCCGAGATCCTGAACGAAGGAATGGGCTTGCCGGGCCGGGGGCGCTGAGCCCGCTATGTGGCATGGTGCCGAGTCGGTCGAGACTTCGTTCGCCGAGTCGTTCAAGCGGTTCGTCGGCGAGATGGTGTTTGCGATCACGAGTCCGTGAAGCGCCGTGAAACCCAACTACATCCACGAAGACGTGCCCGGCGGTGTGCCGATCAAGATGTGGACGCGCGGCGTGCCCGTCGAAGACCAAGCCAAGCGCCAGCTGACCAACGCCGCGCGCCTGCCCATCGTCTTCAAGCACATCGCGGCGATGCCCGACGTGCACTTCGGCATCGGCGCCACCGTCGGCTCGGTGATCCCGACGTTGCGCGCAATCATCCCGGCCGCCGTCGGCGTGGACATCGGCTGCGGCATGATGGCCTGCAAGACCACGCTGACGGCAGAAGACCTGCCCGACAACCTGGCACCGCTGCGTTCGGCGATCGAGCGCGCAGTGCCGCATGGTCGTGTGCCCGGCGCGCGTGACCCCGGCGCGTGGGGCAAGGTGCCGGGTGCGGTGGACACGGCCTGGGCGCAACTGGAGCCCGGCTTCACCGAGCTGTGCCGGGATTACCCCAAGCTGGAGAAGACGAACAACCGCGTCCACCTGGGCACGCTGGGCACGGGCAACCACTTCATCGAGGTCTGCCTGGACGAACAAGGTTTCGTCTGGTTCATGCTGCACTCGGGCTCGCGCGGCGTGGGCAATGCGATCGGCACGATGTTCATCGAGCTGGCCAAGCAGGACGCGCTGCGCACATGCGCCAACCTGCCGGACCGCGACCTGGCCTACTTCGAGGAAGGCAGCCGCTACTTCGGCGACTACGTGCGTGCGGTGAGCTGGGCTCAGCAGTTCGCGGCGCTGAACCGCGAAGTGATGATGAAGCGCGTGATCGAGGCGGCCAAGACGGTGCTGCACAAGAACTTCCAGAGCCACATCGAGGCGGAGAACTGCCACCACAACTACGTGCAGCGGGAGCATCACTTCGGCGAAGACGTCTACGTCACGCGCAAGGGTGCGGTGAGTGCGAAGGCCGGGCAGCTGGGCATCATCCCCGGCAGCATGGGCGCGCGCAGCTACATCGTGCGCGGCAGGGGCAACCCCGAGTCGTTCGAAAGCTGCTCGCACGGCGCCGGCCGCGTGATGAGCCGCGGCGAAGCCAAGCGTCGCTTCACGCTCGCCGACCACCGCGCTGCGACCGAAGGTGTCGAATGCCGCAAGGACAAGGACGTGATCGACGAAACGCCGGCGGCCTACAAGGACATCGAAGCGGTGATGGAGGCTCAAGCCGACCTGGTGGATGTGGTGCACACGCTCAAGCAGGTGGTGTGCGTGAAGGGCTGAGGAGGGCTGAGGAGGGCTGGAAGTCGGTGGCGGCGCACCGTTTGGTACCGTCTCAAAATGACAAGACCCGCCACGCATGAGATTCCAATGAGCATCCCAACGACCCCTTCCACCATCCGCGTTGGCGTCGGCGGCTGGACCTTCGAGCCCTGGCGCAACAACTTCTACCCGGCGGGCCTGCCCGCGGCGCGGGAGCTGGAGTACGCCAGCCGCCACCTGAAGATGATCGAGGTGAACGGCACCTACTACAGCTCGCAGAGCCCGAAGACCTTCGCGAAGTGGCGCGAGCAGACGCCCGAGGGCTTCGTGTTCTCGCTGAAGGCCTCGCGCTTCGCCACGAATCGGCGCGTGCTGGCCGAGGCCGGCGAATCGGTCGAACGCTTTGTCGGCAGCGGTATTGCAGAACTCGGCGACAAGCTCGGCCCGATCGTCTGGCAGTTCGCGACCACCAAGCGTTTCGACGCCGCTGATTTCGAGGCCTTCCTGTGCCTGCTGCCCGCGCAGGTGGCCGGGCTGCCGCTGCGCCACGCGGTGGATGTGCGCCATGAGAGCTTCAAGTGCGCCGAGTACCTGGCGCTGGCGCGGCGCCACGGCGCGGCCACGGTGTTCACCGACTCCGACGAGTACCCGTCGTTTGCCGACATCACCGGGCCCTTCGTCTACGCGCGAACGATGCGCACCGATCCTTCGCTGCTGCACGGCTGCACGCCCGAGGCGATCGCCGCGATAGCGGCATCGGCGCGCGCCTGGCGCGACGGCGGTGAGCCCGCGAACTTGCCGCGTGTCGAAGTGCCGCCGCCCCCTGTCGGCGAGCGCGACGTGTTCCTGCTCTTCATCAGCGGCGCCAAAGAGAAGGCGCCGGCGGCTGCGATGGCGGTGATCGAAGCGCTGCGCTGATCAACCCGCAGGCAGATCGGCCGCATCGAGCAGCGGCGCCTGCGCGTCCTTGTTTGCGATCAGCGGCGCGCTCGAGCCCAACGCGCGCAATGGCCAGGTGATGCCGATGCGCGGATCGTCCCAGCGCAGCGAGCGCTCGGCCTGCCTGTCGTACACGTCGGTGGTCTTGTAGAGGAAGTGCGTGTCGTCTTCGAGCGAGAGGAAGCCATGCGCGAAGCCTTCGGGGATCCACAGCTGGCGATTGTTGTCGGCAGTCAGCAGTGCGGCAGCCCAGCGCCCGAAGGTGGGCGAGCCGCGGCGGATGTCTACCGCCACGTCCCAGGCCGCGCCGCGCACCACGCGCACGAGCTTGCCCTGCGCGCTCGGCGTCAACTGGTAGTGCAGCCCGCGCAGCACGCCGGCCTTGGAGCACGAGTGGTTGTCTTGCACGAAGCGGCGCGGCGCGGGCAGTCCGATCGCCGCCAGGCCATCGATGAAGCGCGCTTCGTTCCAGCTCTCGCAGAACCAGCCGCGGTCGTCGCGAAAAATCGCCGGCTCGGCGATCACCACGCCGGGGATCGCGGTCTGCACGAGCCTCATCAAAACACGCGTTCGTGCAGCACCTGCATCAGGTACTGGCCGTAGCTGTTCTTCAGCATCGGTGTAGCCAGCGCCTCGAGCTGCGCGGCGCTGATCCAGCCCGAGCGGAACGCGATCTCTTCGGGGCAGGCGATCTTCAGGCCTTGGCGGCGTTCCATCGTGGCGATGAACTGGCCGGCTTCGAGCAGGCTTTCATGCGTGCCGGTGTCCAGCCATGCATAACCGCGGCCCATGATCTCGACGTTGAGCTGCCCCTGCTTCAGGTAGCGTGCATTGACCTCGGTGATCTCGAATTCGCCGCGCGCCGAGGGCCGGATGTCGGCGGCGATATCGCAGACTTGGGCGTCGTAGAAATACAGGCCCGTGACGGCGTAGTTGCTCTTCGGCACCTTGGGTTTTTCTTCGATCGAAAGCGCACGCCGGTCGCGGTCGAACTCGACCACGCCGTAGCGTTCGGGGTCGTGCACGTGGTAGGCGAAGACGGTGGCGCCGCCGTCGCGCATGTCGGCGCGCTTCAAGAGCGGGTGGAAGTCGTGGCCGTAGAAGATGTTGTCGCCCAGCACCAGCGCGCTCGGGTGGTTGTCGACGAAGCGGCGGCCGAGCACGAAGGCCTGCGCCAGGCCATCCGGGCTCGGCTGCACGCAGTACGACAGGTTCATGCCCCACTGGCTGCCATCACTGAGCAGGGCCTGGTAGCGCGGTGTGTCTTGCGGCGTGCTGATGACCAGCACCTCGCGCATGCCGGCCAGCATCAACGTGGACAGCGCGTAATAGACCATCGGCTTGTCGTACACCGGCAGCAGCTGTTTGCTGACCGCGAAAGTGGCCGGGTGCAGCCGGGTGCCCGAGCCGCCGGCCAGGATGATGCCTTTGCGATGCATGTGTTGTTCTCCTCGCTGTTCCGGGTGGCTGCCCGGATTGATTCACCCGGTATTGTTCAACGGCCCAGCACTTCGGCCAGCATGCGCTCCACGCCTGCTTGCCAAGGCGGCAGCCGCAGGCCGAACGTCTCGCGCAGCTTGTGCGTCGCGAGGCGCGAGTTCAGCGGCCGTTTGGCCGGCGTGGGGTAGGCGCTGGTGGGCACGGCGCGGATCGCCCCGGGCGCCACGCGCACCGCATGCCCCTGCGCGCGCGCCCATTCGATGACGTGGCGCGCGTAGTCGACCCAGCTCGTTTCGCCGCCGGCCACGGCGTGGTACGTGCCCGAGACGCCGGGGTCGGCCAGCACACGCCGCAGCGCGTGGGCGGTGATGTCGGCCAGCAGCTCGGCGCCGGTGGGCGCGCCGATCTGGTCGCCGACGACATTCAACGATTCGCGCTCGGTGGCCAGCTTCAGCATGGTGCGCGCGAAGTTGCCTCCGCGCGCGGCGTAGACCCAGCTCGTGCGCAGGATCAGGTGGCGGCAGCCGCTGGCGCGGATCAGCGCTTCGCCTTCGAGCTTGGTGCGGCCGTAGACCGACAGCGGCGCGGTCGGGGCATCTTCGCCGCGCGCATGCTGGCCCGATCCGTCGAAAACATAGTCGGTGCTGTAGTGCACCAGCCAGGCGCCGCGCTTGGCTGCTTCGCGCGCGATCACGCCCACCGCGGTGGCGTTGATGGTGTGCGCCAGATCGGGCTCGCCCTCGGCTTTGTCGACCGCGGTGTGCGCAGCGGCATTCACGATCAGCGCGGGCTCGAGCGCCTGCACCATCGCAGCCAACGTTTCAGGTTGGGTGAAATCGGCGCGCCACGGGCCTGGTGTGTCGAAATCCAGCGCCGTGACGTCGCCCAGCGGCGCCAAGGCTCGTTGCAGCTCCCAGCCGACCTGGCCGTTCTTGCCCAGCAAGAGAATCTTCATGCAGCGTTGCGTTGCGCGTAGTTCGCCTGCACCCAATCGCGGTAGCTGCCGCTTTGCACGGCACCCACCCAGGCGCTGTTGCCCAGGTACCAGGCCACGGTCTTGCGGATGCCGCTGTCGAAGGTCTCGGCCGGGCGCCAGCCGAGTTCGGATTCGATCTTGCGTGCGTCGATGGCGTAGCGGCGGTCGTGGCCGGGGCGGTCTTGCACGTAGGTGATCAGCCGCTCGTGCGGGCCTTCGGCCGAGGGGCGCGATTCGTCGAGCAATGCGCAGATCGTGAAGACGATCTCGCGGTTCGGTTTTTCGCATCCGCCGCCGACGTTGTAGGTCTCGCCGATGCGGCCCCGGGCCAGCACGGTGCGGATCGCGCTGCAATGGTCGCGCACATAGAGCCAGTCGCGAATCTGCATCCCGTCGCCATAGATCGGCAGCTTCTTGCCGGCCAATGCGTTGACGATCATCAGCGGGATCAGCTTCTCGGGGAAGTGATAGGGCCCGTAGTTGTTGCTGCAATTCGTGGTCAGCACCGGCAGGCCGTACGTGTGGTGCCAGGCGCGAACCAGGTGGTCGCTGGCGGCCTTGCTCGCGGAGTAGGGGCTGTTCGGCTCGAAGGGATGCGTTTCGGTGAATGCCGGCGCATCGGGTGCCAGGCTGCCGTAGACCTCGTCGGTGGAGACATGGCAGAAGCGGAAACCTTCGCGCTCGTTGCCTGGCAACGACTGGAAGAAGGCGCGCGCCGCTTCGAGCAGCGTGAACGTGCCTTCGACGTTGGTCTTTATGAAGGCACCCGGGCCGAGGATGCTGCGGTCGACATGGCTCTCGGCAGCGAAGTGGATCACAGCGCGCGGCCGGTGTTCGGCGAAGAGCTTGTCGAGCAGCGCCCGGTCGCCGATGTCGCCGCGCACGAAGACATGCCGCGCATCGCCGTTCAGCGAGTCCAGGTTGTGCAGGTTGCCGGCGTAGGTTAGCGCATCGAGGTTGAGCACCCGCTCGTCGCTGTGCGCCGACCAGTCGAGCACGAAATTGCTACCGATGAATCCGGCCCCGCCGGTGACCAGGATCGTCATGGATTCATTGTCGTCCGTAGGTATCTTCGAAGCGCACGATGTCGTCTTCGCCGAGGTAGCTGCCCGATTGCACTTCGATGATCTCCAGCGGCACCTTGCCCGGGTTGGCCAGCCGGTGCGTCTGGCCGAGCGGGATGTAGGTGCTCTGGTTCTCGCCGAGCAGGATTTTGGCCTCGCCGTTGGTCACCTCGGCAGTGCCCGAGACGACGATCCAGTGTTCGGCGCGGTGGTGGTGCATCTGCAGGCTCAACGACGCGCCCGGTTTCACCATGATGCGCTTTACCTGAAACCGCGGTCCGGCATCGATGCTGTCGTACCAGCCCCACGGGCGGTGCACCTTGCGGTGCAGCTGTTGCTCCTCGCGATGTGCTGCGCTCAGCTGCGCGACGATCTTCTTCACGTCCTGGCTCTTCTGGCGGTCGGTCACCAGCACGGCATCGGGCGTCTCCACCACCACCACGTCGGTCAGGCCGACCACGCTCACCAGCCGGCTGGTGGCGTGCACCAGCGTGTTGCGGCTGTCGCGCACGATGGTGTCGCCGCTGGCGCAGTTGCCATCGCTGTCCTTGGCCGCCACTTGCCACACCGCTTCCCAAGCGCCGAGGTCGTTCCAGCCGGCTTGCAGCGGCACCATGTGGATCGCGGTGGCGCTGCCGGGGCATTTCTCCATCACCGCGTAGTCCACCGACTCGCTGGGCACCGCGGCGAACTCGGCGCGGCCCGGGCGCACGAACTTGGCGTCCACCGAGCGCGCCTGCCAGGCGGCGCGGCAGGCCGCGGCGATGTCGGCGCGTTCGCGCTCCAGCGCTGCCAGCCAGGTGGACGCGCGCAGCACGAACATGCCGGCGTTCCAGGTGTAGCGGCTGTCGGCGAGGTAGCGCTCGGCGGTGGCCAGATCGGGTTTCTCGACGAAGGCTTCGACGCGCGCTTCGCCCTGCGCCTGCGCTGCACTGAGGATGTAGCCATAACCCGTTTCTGGCCGATCGGGCTTGACGCCGAGGATCGCGATCGCGCCGCCGGCAGCCACCTGAACGGCGCGGCGTACAGCGGCGACGAACGCCGCGTCGTCGGTCACGGTCTGGTCGGCTGGCGTCACCACCAGCACCGGATCCGCGCCGCCTTCGCGCGCCTGCAAGGCGGCCAGCGTCAGCGCCGGCGCGGTGTTGCGGCCCATCGGTTCGAGCAGCGCGGCCTGCGGCTCCAGGCCCAACTCGCGCAATTGATCGAGCACCAGGAAGCGATGTTCTTCGTTGCCCACGATCACCGGCGCCGACAAGCGCAGGCCGCTGCCGGCCAGGCCCTGCAAGCGTGCCGTGGCCTGCTGAAAAAGGCTGGTGTTGCCCGAGAGCACGAGGAACTGCTTCGGGTAGCCGGCGCGCGACAGCGGCCACAGCCGCGTGCCTGAACCACCGGCCATGATCACCGGCACGACATCGACCAATCTGCTGTTCATGTCGGCACCCTACACACTTCGCGTGCTCCCTCCGAGAGGGAATTCGCCCTCAGGGCGGCCTGCGGGCTCATTCGTCGAATCCCCGCGGGTTCATCGATTGCCAGCGCCAGCTGTCGCTGCACATCTGCGCCAGGTCGCGCTGCGCACGCCAGCCGAGCAGCTGCTGCGCGAGTGACGGGTCGGCATAACAGGCCGCTACGTCACCGGGCCGGCGCGGCACGATGTGGCAGGGCACCTGGCGTCCGCTGGCGCGTTCAAACGCGGCCACCACCTCGAGCACGCTGTGGCCCTGGCCCGTGCCGAGGTTGACCGTGAACGAACCTGCCTGGTCGAGCAGCCGCTGCAAGGCCGCGACATGGCCCTCGGCCAGATCGGTGACGTGGATGTAGTCGCGCACGCCGGTGCCGTCGCTCGTCGGGTAGTCGTTGCCGTAGACCGCGAGCGCCTCGCGCCGGCCGATCGCCACCTGCGCCACGTAGGGCATCAGGTTGTTCGGCGTGCCGCGCGGGTCTTCGCCGATGCGGCCACTGTCGTGCGCGCCCACCGGGTTGAAGTAGCGCAGGCTGGCGGTCTGCCAGCTTGGGTCGGCCATCCCCAGGTCGCTCAGGATGGTCTCGCCCATCAGCTTGGTCTGGCCATAGGGGTTGGTGGCCGACAGCGCGGCGTCTTCACGGATCGGCAGGCTTTGCGGGTCGCCGTAGACGGTGGCGCTGGAGCTGAAGACGAAGCGCTTGCAGCCCTGTGTCTGCATCGCCCGGCAGACGGTGATGAGGCCGCCGATGTTGTTGGCGTAGTAGGCCAACGGCTGCTGCACCGATTCGCCCACCGCCTTCAGCGCCGCGAAGTGCACCACGCCATCGATTGCCTGGCGCTGGAAGAGGGCGTCGATGGCTGCGCCGTCGCAGACTGACCCCCGCTCGAAGCGCGGCTCGCGCCCGCCAAGCTGCGCGATGCGCTCCAGCACGCGCGGCGAGCTGTTGGAAAAATCGTCGACGCCGATGACCTCGAAGCCGGCCCGCCACAGCGCGAGCCAGGTGTGCGATGCGATGTAGCCGGTGGCGCCGGTAAGAAGAATAGTCGCGGGTCGGGTCATTCGTTACTGGAGAATGAATTGGCCGAAGCAGCCGAAGGTACTGGCGCGGTAATCGGTGGAAAGCTCGCCTTGGTGGCGGCGCTGCTCGCGGCCGAGGTCGCAGCCCAGTGTCACCGAGCGCCAGGGCAGCCAGCGCAGGCCGACAGCGGCGAAAGTCGTTCGATCGTCACCATTTCTCACCCGCGTTTGCCCCAGCAGGTCCTGGCGCGTGTCGGCCAGCCCACGCCGGGCGTGGCCGAGGCCGGCGCTGAGGCGCAGCTTGGTGCTCCACTCGTAGCTCACGCCGGCGGACAGCGAGGCGGTGGTGCGGCTGAAGTCGGCGAAGCGTCCGCTGCCCGGAAAGAGCAGCGCCGAGGCGTCCTGCCCGCGGTCGCGCGCCAGCCGCGTTTCCCAGCGCAGTTTGGCGCTGGGCCGCCAGATCCAGGTGGCCGAGCCGGTCAGGCCGGAGAGGTCGCTGGCGGTGGCGCGATCGAAGTTCGTGCTGCCCAGGCTCACGCGCGCATCGAGCTGGCTCAAAGCGCTCGGCACCCAGCGCGCGTTCAGGTCGACGAAGCGCCCCTGGTAGCGGTCTTCGACGAAGCGGCCGTCCGCGGCCTGGGCAAAGCGCGGGTAGCGGCCCTCGGTGGCGCGCAGCGCGGCGCCGACTTCTAGCGCATCGCTGAACGAATAGCGCAGGCCGGCCGAAGCGCCGTGCTCGCGCAGTTCGCGCGAGCGGTACGCCGCTGCCGAGTAGTCGGCCTGCTGGTAATTGGCGCGCAACTCGCCCGACCAGCGCGTCACGAGGCCGATGCGCGCCAAGGCTTCCAACCGGGTGGCGGTGCTGAGGTTGCGTTGCAGCGCGCCGGGCCCGCTCAACGCGCTGTCGCTGTCGAAGCGCACCAGGCTGCGGTCGCGCGACAGCGAAACGCTGCCCGACAGCCGCTCCACGGTGGCCCAGTCCAGGCCCAGCGCAATGCGGTGCCCCTCGTTGTCCAGCGACTGGTTGTTGCCGAAGCGGCCGGCGCGCAGCGACACATCACCGCGCAGCGCCTGCCGGCCGAGCTGCTGGCGCACGCCGGCCAGCAGCGTGGTGGTGGCGATGCGGTCCGAGCGCGCCAGCCCGAACGGCGCCGGCACGCCGTCGGCCAGCCGGTACAGGTTGCTGTCGTGGCTGAGCGATTGCGCGATGCCGGCGTAGTAGGGGCTGGCCTGCGCGCACAGCACGGCCGGCGCGAGCAGCGTGATCAGCGGCAAAAGTCGGCGGTGGTTCACGCGCGGTTTCCCTCAATACGCATGTCGATCCCAGAACACCAGCTTCACGGTGCGCGCGATGATCTGCAGATCGAACAGCAGCGACCAGTTGCGCAGGTACTCGAGGTCGAATTCGACACGCGACTGCATCTTCTCGAGTGTTTCGGTCTCGCCGCGGAACCCGTTCACCTGGGCCCAGCCGGTGATGCCGGGGCGCACCTTGTGGCGCACCATGTAGGCCTTGATGAGCCGGCGGTATTGCTCATTGTGGGCCACGGCGTGCGGGCGCGGGCCGACGATGCTCATGCGCCCCTGTAACACATTGATGAACTGCGGCAACTCGTCCAGCGAGCGCCGGCGCATGAAGGCGCCGAAGCGCGTGATGCGCGGGTCGTTCTTCGATGCCTGCGGTATGTGGTCGCCGTTGTCGGCGGCGCGCATCGAGCGGAACTTGTAGATCTCGATCTCCTCCCCATCCAGGCCGTTGCGCCGTTGTCGAAAGATCACCGGTCCGAGTGAACTCGAGCGCACGCCGATCGCCAGCATCAACAGCAGCGGCGCGGTGAGCAGCAGGATCAGGCTCGCCAGCACGATGTCGCTGCCGCGCTTGACGAGGCGGTTGATGCCGGTGAACGGCGTCTCGCACAGCCCGACCACAGGCACGCCGCCCATGTCCTGCAGCCGGCCCTGGATGATGCTGATGCCGAACACGTCGGGCACGAAGAACACCGAGGCGGTGGTTCCTTGCAACTGCTCCATCAGGCCGACGATGCGCGGCTGCGAGCCCAGCGGCAGCGTGATGTAGACCTCCTGCACGCCCTGCTCGCGCACATAGGCCGCGGCCTGTTTCAGCGAGCCCAGGCGATGCGCTCGCGCGTCGACGTGCACCCGCGCGTCGGCGCGGTCGTCGAAGAAGCCGAGGAAGCGCACGCCGCGATTGGCCACCGCGCGCTGGACCTTTACCGCCAATGGCCCGGCGCCGATGACGAGCACGCTGCGCTGCTCGCCGGGGATGCGTGCCCAGCGCCGCAGCAGGTTTCGTCCGCAGAAGACGGCCAGCCAGTGCACCGCCGGTGTCGCCACGCCCCACCACAGCAGCACGCGGCTGTCGAAGAACTGCAGGCTGCGCGTGGCGTAGCCGCACAGCGTGAGGATCGCGGCCAGGATCAGCCACGAGGTGGTGATGTCCACGGCGGCGTTCAACGGCCGGTCGAAGAAGCGGTTGCGGCCGGGGAAGGTGAGCGCGAAGACGAGCAGGCACAGCATCACGTCGGCACGCAGCACCGGCTCGCCGGCGAGGCCCGCCACCAGCAGGTACAGCAGCACCGCGATCGCCGGCTCGAGGAAGGCGGCAATCAGCGAGGTCACCGACTGCGGCGCGCTGTAGAAGGTTCTTTTGTAGTTGCGATCGTCGAACATCGGTGACAGCTGGAGCGCGGTCGGCAGCGGGGGATTTTCATCGACGAGCCCGGCTCGCCCTGGCCGGGGTGAGGCCCAATCCGCAGGGGCCGCTGCCTACAATCCGGCAATGCTTCACGCATTGAACGGCTTGAACACGCTGCTCGCACCGCCCGTGCTGGAGCGAATCACGCTGCTGGCGAACCATGTTCTGGCCAGCGAAGCGGTGGCCACGCAGCGGCTGGCGCCGCATGCCGGCAAGTCGATCGCGATCCTGTGGCGCGGCTGGCCGGCGTTGTTGCCGCCACCCTTGCCGATGGCCTGGAGGGTGACCCCGGCCGGCCTGCTCGAATGGCGCGGCCTGCCTGCCGAGGGTCAAGGACCCGCCGCCGAGTTGACGTTGACCATCGACGCGACCGAACCGGCCCGCTTGCTCGCGACGCTGCTGAACGCCGCGATTCCCGAGGCCGAGATCGCCGGCGACGCGGCGCTCGCCGCCGATGTCGGCTGGCTGATGCAGAACCTGCGCTGGGACATCGCCGCCGACCTCGAGCGTTTCTTCCCGCCGATGGTGGCGCAAGGCCTGGCGCAGCTCGGCGGCGCGCTGGCCGCGATGGTGCGTGATGCCGTCTCCCGCCTGCCGCGCATGCAGCCTTCGCCGCAGCGCGGGTCATGAGCCGGATCACACGGCTCGTCTTCATCGTCGTCACGGTCCTGCGCTTCGGCCTGGATGAGGTGGCGCTTTCCGGGTTCCCGCAGCGCTGGGTGCGGGCGATGGTGCGCCTGGCGACGATCGGCCGCCGGCTGGACGAGCCGCGCGGTGTGCGCTTGCGACGCGGCCTGGAGCGCCTCGGGCCGATCTTCGTCAAGTTCGGTCAGGTGCTGTCGACGCGGCGCGACCTGCTGCCGCTGGACATCGCCGACGAGCTGGCGCGGCTGCAGGACCGCGTGCCGCCGATCTCCGCGGCCACCGCGCGGATGCTCGTCGAGCGTGCCTATGGCAAGAAGCTCGACGAGGTTTTCGCCACCTTCGATGCCGAAGCGGTGGCCAGCGCGTCAATCGCACAGGTGCACTTCGCCACCTTGGCCAGCGGCCGCGAGGTGGCGGTAAAGGTGCTGCGGCCGGGCATGCTCGAGGTCATCGAAAAGGACCTGACGCTGCTGCACACGCTGGCGCGCTGGGTCGAAAGGCTGTCGGCCGATGGCCGGCGCTTGAAGCCGCGCGAGGTGGTGGCCGAGTTCGACGGCTACCTGCACGACGAACTCGACCTGGTGCGCGAGGCCGCGAATGCCGCGCAGCTGCGCCGCAACATGAGCGGCCTCGGCCTGGTGATGGTGCCCGAGATGGTGTGGGACCTGTGCACGCCCACGGTGCTGGTGATGGAGCGCATGCGCGGCGTGCCGATCAATCAGATCGAGCGCATCCGCGAGGCCGGCGTGGACATCAAGAAGCTCGCACGCGACGGCGTGACGATCTTCTTCACGCAGGTCTTTCGCGACGGCTACTTCCACGCCGACATGCATCCCGGCAACATCCAGGTGAGCCTGGATCCGGCCACCTTCGGCCGCTACATCGCGCTGGATTTCGGCATCATCGGCACGCTCACCGAGGTCGACAAGGACTACCTGGCGCAGAACTTCATCGCTTTCTTCCGCCGCGACTACAAGCGTGTGGCCGAACTGCATGTCGAATCAGGCTGGGTGCCCGCCAGCACGCGCGTCGACGCGCTGGAAGGTGCCATCCGCGCGGTCTGCGAACCGCATTTCGATCGCCCGCTGAAAGACATCTCGCTCGGCCAGGTGCTGATGCGGCTGTTCCAGACCTCGCGCCGCTTCAACGTCGAGATCCAGCCGCAGCTGGTGCTGTTGCAGAAGACGCTCTTGAACATCGAAGGCCTGGGGCGACAGCTCGACCCGGATCTGGACCTGTGGACCACGGCCAAGCCGTTCCTCGAACGCTGGATGAACGAGCAGGTCGGCTGGCAGGGCATGCTCGAGCGGCTGCAGCGCGAAGCCCCGCGATACGCGCAGTGGCTGCCCGAGTTGCCGCGCCTGCTGCGCCAGGCGCTCTTGCAGCGCCAGACCTCGGCCGAGTCGCCCGCGCTGGCGGCGCTGTTGGCCGAGCAGCGACGCACCAACCGGCTGCTGCACGGGCTGATCTACGCAGCTCTGGGCTTCCTGGCCGGCGCGCTGGTGGCGCAGTTCATGCTTCCCTGGCGGTGACTGCGCGCACCCGATAATCGCGCCCGATTTTCGCCACCACGCGGAGCCGCCCGTGCTGATCACCTTCGTCGTTGCCTACCTGCTGGTCACCATCGCCATCGGGCTCGTCGCCGCGCGCCGAGTGAAAGACTCCCGCGACTTCATCGTCGCCGGCCGCAGCCTGCCGCTGTACATGAACGTGGCCTGCGTGTTCGCCACCTGGTTCGGCGCCGAGACGGTGCTGTCGGTGTCGGCCACCTTCGCCAAGGACGGCCTTTCGGGCATTCCCGGCGACCCCTTCGGCGCCAGTCTCTGCCTGGTGCTGGCGGCCCTGTTGTTCGCGCGGCTCTTCTACCGCATGAACCTGCTCACCATCGGCGACTTCTACAAGCAGCGCTACGGCAAGGGCGTGGAGGTGCTGACCAGCGTCTCGATCACGCTGTCGTACCTGGGCTGGACCTCGGCGCAGCTGACCGCGCTGGGCCTGGTGATCCACGTGCTTTCGGGCGGCGCGCTTGACCTCAACTACGCGATCCTGATCGGCGCCGGCGTTGTGCTCGTCTACACAATCTTCGGCGGCATGTGGTCGGTGGCCTTCACCGACCTGTTCCAGACGGTGGTGATCATCATCGGCCTCTCGCTCGTGGCCTGGCTGGTGGGCGACATGGCCGGTGGCGCGGGCAAGGTCATCGCGCAAGCGGCGGCCGACGGCAAGCTGAACTTCTTCCCGTCCGACGCGGCGGGCTGGTGGGTGATGGCGGGGGCTTTCTTCGCGTTTGCCTTCGGCTCGATCCCGCAGCAAGACGTGTTCCAGCGCATGACCAGCGCCAAGGACGAGAAGACGGCGGTGCGCGGAACGATCTACGGCGGCCTGATCTACTTCGGCTTCGCGTTCGTGCCGATCTTCATCGCCTACGCAGCGATCGTCGCCGACCCGACAGTGGCCAAGCTCTTCGAGTCCGAGGATGCGCGCGAGATCCAGCGCATCCTGCCCGACCTGGTGCTGAACAAGATGCCGCTGTGGGCGCAGGTGATGTTCTTCGGCGCGCTGCTCTCGGCGATCCTCTCCACGGCCAGCGGCGCGCTGCTGGCGCCGACCTCGCTGTTCACCGAGAACGTGCTGCGCCCCTTCGTGCCGCACATGAGCGACCGGCAGTTCCTGCTCACGCTGCGCATCATCCTGGTCACCTTCACCGCGGCGGCGCTGCTGTTCGCATTGAACAGCACGAGCACGATGTACGAGATGGTGCAAAACGCCTACAACATGACGCTCACCGGTGCCTTCATTCCGCTGCTGGCCGGCGCGTACTGGAAGCGTGCGACGACGCAGGGCGCGTTGTTCTCGATCGTGCTGGGCATCGGCTGCTGGCTGGCCTCGGTGCAGATCGCGCCACAGACGCTGGTGCCCGCCAACTTGATCGGCTTCTTCGCGTCGATCGTCGGCATGGCGATGGGGTCGCTGGCGCCGCAGATCATCGGCAATCAGGGGCATTCGATCGCCGCCGCGCTGCGCCGCCACGCCTGACGAGGGCGCTGCCGCGCTTATAATCCGGCGCTTTTGCCCAGCCACGCCATGCCCATCTACGCCTACCGCTGCGGCACGTGCGGACACCGCCAGGACATCCTGCAAAAGCTCTCCGACCCGGTGCTCAGCACCTGCCCGGCGTGCGGTGCCGAGGCGTTCACGAAACAGGTCACGGCGGCGGGTTTCCAGCTCAAGGGCTCGGGCTGGTACGTCACCGATTTCCGCGGCGACAACAAAGCCAGAAACGCCGAAGACAAGACCGATGACAAGCCCGCCGAGGGCCAGGCGAAGCCGGACGCGAAGGTCGATGCCAAGGCCGCCGACGCCAAACCCGACGTGAAGACCGAGGCCAAGCCTGCCGAGGCAGCACCGGCGCCTGCGCCCGCCACGCCCGTCGCGCCGCCGGCTGCCAGCGGCAGCTGAACCGCGGACCAGCCGACGTGAAGAAATACCTCATCGCCGGGCTGCTCGTGTGGATGCCGCTGGCCATCACGCTGTGGGTGCTGGGCTGGCTGCTGGGTGCGATCGACGGCATGTTCGGCTGGGTGCTCGGCGGCACGCAGGCGCTGCTGCCGGTATCGGCGCACGAGACGATCGAGCGGCTGCGCCGCGTGCCTGGCCTGTCGGTGGTGGCGATGGCCGGCTTGCTCATCCTCACCGGTGTGTTCGTGGCCAACATCTTCGGCCAGTGGTGGCTGCGCCAGTGGAACCGCCTGCTGCACAAGATCCCCATCGTCAAGTCGATCTACAGCTCGGTCAAACAGGTCTCGGACACGCTGTTCTCGAGCGGCGGCAACGCCTTTCGCGAAGCGGTGCTGGTGCAGTACCCGCGCGCCGGCTCCTGGACCATCGCCTTCGTCACCGGCAAGCCCGGCGGCGAGGTGGCCACGCACCTGCCGGGCGACTTCATCAGCGTCTATGTGCCGACCACCCCGAATCCGACCTCGGGCTTCTTCCTGATGATGCCGCGCGCCGACGTGCGGCCGCTGGCGATGAGCGTGGACGAGGCGCTGAAGTACGTCATCTCGATGGGCGTGGTGGCGCCGCCGGCGCTGGCCGAAGGCGATGCCGCAGCCCCG
>JANNQO010000067.1:0-7104 GCA_031400795.1 Rubrivivax sp.
CGCTCGCGCGCTTCGAGGTCGAGCAGGAAGCTGTCGCAGTTCTGGCCGATGGCGCGCAGCTCGTCGAGTTCGGCATCCACCCCTGCGGCGATGACACCACCGTCGCGCAGCAGCGGCGCGGGCTCGTCGGCGATGGCGCTCAGCACGTCGGCGATGGCCGGGTCGGGCGTGAAGGCGGCGTGCAACTCGTCGAGCAGCGTGGCCCCGCGCGGCGCCAGCTGGCGCAATGCCGGCAGCATGGCCAGCGTGGCGCGCAGCCCGGCCAGTTCGCGCGGGCGCACCTGGCGCAGCGCGGTGCGCGCGGCGATGCGCTCGACGTCGCTGACGCCGCGCAGCGCATCGCGCAGCGGCTCGAAGCCGGCGCTGATGACCTGCACGATCGCTTCGTGGCGCGCCTTCGGCAGATCGCGCGCGCGCGGCGGATGCAGCAGCCAGTGGCGCAGCGCCCGACTGCCCATGCCGGTCTTGCAGGTGTCCAAGAGCGACAGCAGCGTCGGGCTCTCTTCGCCACGCAGCGTGCGCACGAGTTCGAGGTTGCGCTGCGTGGCCGGTGGCAGCTCGAGCAGATCGCCGGCGCGCTCGACGACCAGCGTGCGCAGGTGCGCGAGCTGCTGCGACTGCGTGTGCTCGGCGTAGCTGAGCAGCGCCGCCGCGGCAGCCTGCGCGATCTTCAATGCCTGCGCGTTGAAGCCCTCGAGACTCGCCACCTGCAACTGCGCGCACAGCTTGCGTTCGCCCAACGCCGCATCGAACTGCCAGGCCGGGCGGGGCGTTCGGGCGGCACGCAAACCGGTTAACGATTCAGGCAAGGCATGGCCGTCGAAGAGCAGCTCGGCGGCATCCAGCCGCGCCAGCCACGAGGGCAGTTCGGCCTCGCTGCATTCGGTCAGGCCGATTTGCCCACCGGCCAGGCTCAACCAGGCCAGGCCCCAGGTGGCGCGCTCGCGCTGCAGCGCCAGCAGCAGCGTGTCGGCACGGTCGGCCATCAATGCCGGGTCGGTGACCGTGCCCGGGGTCACCACGCGCACCACCTTGCGCTCGACCGGCCCTCGTTGAGCCGCTCCTGCCGTGGCGACATCGCCCACCTGCTCGGCGATGGCCACCGATTCGCCCAGGCGGACCAGCCGCGCCAGGTAGGCCTCCAGCGCGTGCACCGGCACACCGGCCATCACCACCGGCTCGCCGGCGCTCGCGCCGCGGCTGGTGAGCGTGATGTCGAGCAAGCGGTGTGCGTGCCGCGCGTCGTCGAAGAACAGCTCGTAAAAGTCGCCCATCCGGTAGAAGACGAGCGTGTCGGGAAACTCGGCCTTGATGCGCAGGTACTGCTGCATCATGGGCGTGTGGGCGGAGAGGTCGGCGGGCATGCCGGAGCTCGCGGGCACCGTGGTGGAACTCATGGGGCCGGCATTCTGGGGCACTGCCCCTGGGGCTCCGGACTCAGTCGCGAGACTAGCTCTCCGCCGTGAACCCGATCTTCTTCACCAGCGGCCCCCAGCGTTCGAACTCGGCACGCTGACTCTTGGCCATCTCGTCGGCGGTGGAGCCTTGCGCGAGCAGGCCCACCACGGCCAGGCCGTCGATCACCGACTTGTCCTTCAGAGCCGCGTTGATCGCCGCATTGGCCGCGGCCAGCACCGCCGCCGGGGCCTTCGCCGGCGCGTAGAAGCCGAACCACTCTTCGGTGGTCAGATCGCTGAAGCCTTGTTCGGCAAACGTCGCCACATCGGTGGCAAACGGCAGCCGCGCGCGGCCCGAGGTGCCGAGCAGGCGCAGCTTGCCGGCGCGGTGGTTGGCCAGGAAGTCGCCGGCCGGTGTGAACATCGCGGCGATCTGGCCGCCCACCACGTCGGTGACGCCGGGCACCGAGCCGCGGTAGGGCACATGCTTCAAGTCCACGCCGTTGTTCAAGCCGAGCAGCGCACCCAGGAAGTGCGGCGTCGAGCCCGCCGCCGGCGAGCCGTAGTTGGCCTTGTCGGCATTCGCCTTGGCCCAGGCGACGAAGCCTTTCACGTCGGTGACGCTCGCCGGCACCAGCGGGCCCACGGCCAGTCCGTGGTGCATCACCGCGGCGATGCTCACCGGCACGAAATCGGCCACCGGGTCGTAGCTCAGCTTGCGGTAGACATGCGGATAGATCGACATCGGCGAGAACGGTGTCAGGCACAGCACCGAGCCATCGGCGGGCGCGGCCTTCAGCCCGTCGATGGCGATGCGGCCGCCGGCGCCCGGGCGGTTTTCCACCAACGCGGCGTTCTTCGTGTAGGCGCTGCCGGCGATCTTTTCGGCCACCCGGCGCGCGACGATGTCGCCCGAGCTGCCGGCCGGGAAGCCGTACAGGAACTTGGCTTGTTCGATGGTCTGGGCGAGGGCCGGCAGAGCCATCGTGCCGGCGGTGGCGATCAGCAGGTCTCGGCGTGAGAGGCTCATGTTCGTCTCCGGGTTGAGTGAAAAGTTAAACACACAGCGCCTTGATGTCTTCGGGAATCGGGATCGAGCGGATGCGCTCCGGGTCGGCCGGGTCGCGCGTGATGAAGGTGCGCACCTCGGTGCCCTCGCACAACAGCACCTCGCCGCGCTTGACGAGGTGGCGGTGCTTGAAGGTCTTCGCCGCCCAATCTTCGATGGTAGTGTGCACCTCGATGGTTTCTCCGTAGGTGGCGGCTTTGTAGAACCTGGTGTGGATCTCCAGCAGCGGCGTGCCGTGGATGTTGCGCGTCTTGGCCAGCACGCGCCACGGCGGCACGCCTTGTGCCATGAAGAAGGCCAGCGAGGCTTCGTCCATCCAGCGGCTGAAGTTCGGAAAGAAGACGATGCCCGCCGGGTCGCAATCGCCGAACTGAACGTGCACCGTGTGGATGTGGACCTTGGCCATTTTCAGTGCTTGCTGACCTTGTTGGCGCGCTTCTCGAGGAAGGCACGCACGCGTTCCTTGGCCGCGTCGTCGCCCTGCGCAATCGACGAGATCAGCGATTCCATGAACAGGCCATCGCTCGCCGACAAGTCGGCGATGCGCGGCAGCGCCTGCGTGATCGCGTAGTTCGACAGCGGCGCGTTGCCTGCGATCTTCTGCGCCAGCTCCATCGCCTTGGCCAGGCCCTCGCCGTCGCGCACGCGGTAGTTCGAGAGGGCAATCGCCTGCCCTTCGTCGGCGTCGAAGACCCGCCCGGTGAGCATCATGTCGGTCATGCGCGCCACGCCGATCAGGCGGCTGATGCGCACCGAGCCGCCGCCGCCGACGAAGATGCCGCGCGTGCCTTCGGGCAGGCCGTAGAACGTGCTGTCTTCGGCCACGCGCAGGTGCGCCGAGGCGGCCAGTTCCAGCCCGCCGCCGACCACCGCGCCGTGCAGCACCGCCAGCACCGGCACCGGGCCGAACTGGATGGCGTCGAAGCAGGCGTGCCAGGCGCGCGAGTGCTGCATGCCTTCGCTGACGTTGCGCTCGCTGACCTCGGAAAGATCGAGCCCGGCACAGAAATGCTCGCCTTCGCCGCTGATCACCGCAGCGCGGATGCCTTTGGCGATGTTCACCCACACCGTGTGCAGCTCGGCGAGCAACTCGTCGCTGATCGAGTTGCGCTTGGCGGGGCGGGCCAGGCGCACGTGCAGCACCGGGCCGTCGCTGCTTGTTTGGAGAAGACTCAAGATGGATGTCCTTGTTCAAATCACGATGATGCCGGCACCGGGTGGCTGCGCATACAGCGCGTCGACGTCGGCGGCGCGGCGTTGCAAGGTAAATCGTTGGTTTACGTAGCCCTTGTCGGTGATCTCGCCGGCGGCCATGCTCGGCGCGTCGGGCAGCAGCAGCGCCCGCGCGGGCACTTGCGACGAGCCGCCGCCTTCGGCTTTGAGTGCGCGCAGCAGGCGCTGCGCTTGGCCAGCCACTTCGGTGGCGGGCATCTGGCGCGCGGCTTCGGAGAGAAAGACCAGCGCGCCGATCTCATGGCGGTCGTGCCCGGTGATCACAAGGTCTTGCGCCAGCGGCGCGAGCGCGTTGACGAGCTTCAGGCGCAAGGTGCCCACCGAGACCCAGGTGCCGGTGGTCAGCTTGAAGTCCTCGGCCACGCGGCCGTCGAAGACAACGCCCGAATTGGGATCGGCCGGGTCTTGCAGGAAGCCGGCGTCGCCGATGCGGTAGAAGCCTTCGTCGTCGAACGCGTCGCGCGTGGCTTCGGGGTTGCCGCGGTAGCCGGGGAAGATGTTCGGCCCGCGCACGCGCATCTCGAGCTTGCCGCCGTTCGGCGTGAACTTCAGTTCGGCACCCGGCATCGGCAAGCCGATCACACCGGGGCGGCTCAACTGCCAGTTGGCGAAAGTGATCGCCGGCGAGGTCTCGGTCGATCCCCATGAGGTGGTGAACCACACCGGCTCGTCGCGCACTTGCGCGGCTACCGCCTCCAGGCGCCGCCAAGTCGTCTCGGGCATGCCGGCACCGGCGTAGAACACCATGCGCAGACGCTCGAAGAAACGGCGCGCCAGTTCGCGATCGCCTTCGAGTGCCGGCAGCAGCATGTCGTAGCCTTTGGGCACATTGAAGTAGAGCGTGGGCTGCACCTCGCGCAGGTGCACCACGGTCTTGCCGATCGCCTGCGGCAGCGGGCGGCCGTCGTCGATGTACATCGTGCCGCCCCAGCGCATCACCAGGTTCACGTTGTGATTGCCGCCGAAGGTGTGGCTCCACGGCAGCCAGTCCAGCAGCACCGGCTTTTCGTGCGCCAGGAAGCGCAGCGTCTGGCCGATCATCTGCTGGTTGGCGGTGAGCATGCGGTGGGTGTTGATCACCACCTTGGGCGTGCCGGTGGAGCCGCTCGTCAACAGGTACTTGGCGTGCGTCTCGGGCGTGATGGCCGCGAAGGCCTGCATCACCGCTGGGGTTTCGGGCGTGGCGGCGAGTTGTGCGAAGTCGATCGCGCCGGGCATGCCGGCCGCGCCCTGCGAAAACACCGCCACCGCTTCGATCGGCGCCTCTGCGAGCGCTGGTGCGTAGACGGCGGCGTCCGACGCATAGACCAGCGACGGCTGCAAGGCCTGCAGGATGCCGTGGATGCGCGAGAAGTCGCTGCCGGCCAGCCGGCAGTAGCCGCTGCTGACGGTGCACACCGCGTGGCCGATGTGCATGCCGGCGAGCATCAGCACGAGGTGGTCCAGCGCATTGTCGGAGAGCACGACAAGGGGCTTGTCCGGGTCCGGCGCGAGGTCGAGCAGGCCCTGCGCGACGCGGCCCACGCGCTCGCGCAATTCGCTCCAGCGAAGCATGGACCAGCCGCCGCCGGCGGCGGGTTCAGCGAAGGCGAGAGCGTCGGGCGTCGCGCGCGCCCACTGTTCGAGCCAGTCGCCGATGCAGCGCGCATGCTCGCCCAGCGGCTCGGGCGAGCGCAGCAAGAAGGCGCCGCCACCAAGCTCGATCTTCTCGGTGCGGCGCGGCGCGAGCAGGCGCGGATCGTCGAAGAAGTGGCTCGACAGGGCAATCTCCATACACATCTGTATGTGTGCAGCCCGATCGTAGACCATGGGCTGCGTCTGAGCGGCCGGGTTTACCCGCATCACCATACAGCTCTGCATGGTCATCATCGCCCGATGGCTGCCACGATGCCTTTGCGCCCGCGCCGAAAGAGGTCCGCTGCCGCCGAACCGCCGCGCGAGGCGCTGACGCGCGAGCACTGGGTCGAGGCCGCCACCGATGTGCTCGTCGACCAGGGCATCGACCATGTTCGCGTGGACGTGCTGGCGACGCAGCTTCAGGTCACCCGGGGCAGCTTTTATTGGCACTTTCGCGACCGTGAAGACCTGCTGCGCCGGGTGCTGCAAGCCTGGAGCCACCGTGCCACGGCCCTGCTCACGGCACGGCTGGAGCGCGCGCGCGACGAGCCCTTGCTGCAACTGCGTGACGTGATCTCGTTGCCCTTTCGCGGCCGCGCTGCGCAAAAGGCGGCGCGCATCGAGTTGGCGATTCGCGCCTGGGCCCGCCGCGACCCGTTGGCGGAGGCGGCGGTGGACGCGTCTGACGCGTCGCGCCTGGAGTACCACGCGTCGATCTTCAGGGCGCTGGGTTTTGCAGCCGACGAAGCGCGCGCCCGGGCCTTCATGCTCTACAGCTACGAGGTGTCGGAGTCGCTGCTGACGCGCCAGGGCAGCGCGGCCGACAAGGCGGCCCGGCGGGCTTTCATGGAACGGCTGGCGCTGCAGCCGCTGCAGCCGCGGCAGCCGCGGTAGCCGCTGTAGCCTTAGGGCCGGCGGTGGTTGGATGGCGTTGACCGGGCCGGCTGGCCTGGATGCTTGGAGGAAGAACGGTGCGATACCACGTCAACGGCTTCAGACCCGGCTCACCCGATGTCTTTGCGGCTGCGCCAGGCCACCGCCGCGTGGGTGACCCTCTGCCGCCGACGGTGGACGTGCTGATTGCCGGCAGCGGGCCCGCCGGCCTGTGCCTGGCCGCCCAGCTGGCACGCTGTCCGCAGATCCGCACTCTGCTGGTCGAGCCCAAGCTGGGGCCGATGGAAAAGGGCCAGGCCGACGGCGTCAGCGTGCGCTCGATGGAGATGTTTCAGGCCTTCGGCTTTGCCGAGCAGGTCATGCGTGAGTCGGTCTGGATCAACGAAACCACGTTCTGGGCGCCCGACGTGGGTGCAGGCGCGGGTGAAGGCGCGGGTGCACCGCTGAGCCGGGTGGCCCGGGTGCAGGACGTGCCCGAAGGCATCTCCGAGATGCCCCACGTGCTGATCAGCCAGGCGCGGGTGCACGACTTCTTCCTGGACATCATGCGCAACTCGCCCAGCCGCCTGCAGCCCGACTACGGCATGAAGGTGGCTGGCCTGAGCATCGACCCCAGCGCCGCTGATCACCCCGTCACCGTCACGCTGGAGCACACCGCCCCGGGCCGCGAGGGCCAGACCACCCAGGTGCGCGCCAACTACGTGATCGGTTGCGACGGCGCGCGCTCCAGCGTGCGCAGCGCCATTGGCGGCGCGCTGCATGGTGACGCCGCGCACCAGGCCTGGGGTGTGATCGACCTGCTGGCCACCACCGACTTCCCCGACTGGCGCATGAAGTCCTTTGTGCGTTCGCGCAGCGACGGCACGCTGATGGTGTTGCCGCGCGAGGGCGGGC
>JANNQO010000068.1:0-12182 GCA_031400795.1 Rubrivivax sp.
GTCGGTCTGCCAGCTTTCGGTGGAATCGGCAGCCAGGCTCAGGTTCATCACGCGGATGTTGTATTCCTTGGCGTGGTAGATCACCCAGTCGATGCCGGCCAGTACGTCGGAGAGTTGCCCGAAGCCGGTGTAGTCGAGCACGGCCACGTCGTAGATGTCGGCCCCGGGGGCGATGCCGGTGGTGTCGACAGCCTGCTTCAGGTCGCGACCGGCCGCCACCGACGCCACGTGCGTGCCGTGGCCGTAGGCGTCCGACATCGGCGTGACCGCGTTGTTGATCTTCGACTCGTAGCCAGCCATCGTCGGGCTGCCCGGGTACATCGACGCGGCCGCGTCGACGCCGAGCGTCCAGTCCTTCAAGCCGGCCGAAGTGGCGTCGCCGGCGCGCAGGAAGCTGACACTCTTGCGAACCCGCGACGTGCCGGCGGCATCGTTGAACAACTGGTGCCTGAACATCACGCCGGAATCGAGGATCGCGATGCCCACGCCGCTGCCGTCCAGACCGCTGTAGCCGCTGCTGGTGCGCGTGCGCACGCCGCCGGTGCCGCCGGCGCCACTGGCAAGTTCCAGCGCGCTGGGCGTGGTGGTGGTGGTGGCGGTGCGTGCCGTCATGCGGTTCGGTGAAACGCCTTGCACGTCGGCCTGCATCGCGATGTCGATGACCCGGTTCGCCGGCAACAGCACCGACAGCGCGCTCACCGACGTGTACTGGAAGTAGACCGAGCCGCCGACGGCGAGCACGCGGCTGCGCAGGTTGCGCAGCTCCGGGTCGGCGCTGGTCGTGCCGACGACGATGGCCTTGACGTGGCGCACGCCGTTGATGTCGCGCACCCAGCTGCTGTAGCTCGGTGTCGTCGACGCCGCGATGACGCTTTGCAGATCGTCGGCGATCTTGCCGGTGGCCTGGCTCACCGATGTCGTCATGCTGGCGGTGTCGGTGGTGTTCGTGGTCTTGTTCGAACTCCTCCTCGCCGCCGCCTCGGGGGGACTGAACAGCGCCGCGCACAGGCCGGCGATGGCCATCACGACGCCGGCAAT
This sequence comes from Rubrivivax sp., assembly GCA_031400795.1. GTDB lineage: Bacteria > Pseudomonadota > Gammaproteobacteria > Burkholderiales > Burkholderiaceae_C > Rubrivivax. Next base: position 1,039 of record JANNQO010000068.1, read on the forward strand.
TCGCAGCGCTGCCGCAGCCCGGGTTTCGATGCAGTGAGTCATGGTTTTTCCTTGGATGCCTGGAATTCGGAAGATGCGTCTTTCGCGTCGGCGACGATGGACAAGGCGCAGCCCCTAAGGCTCGCCGAGCAGGCTGGTGTCGCTGGCCGAACTCACGCCGGTCTGCCCGCTCTCGCTGAGCACCAGACCTTCGCTGAGAACGATCCCTTCGCTGAGCACCAGGCCCTCGCTCAACACGAGACCTTCGCTCAGCACCAGCCCTTCGCTGAGCACCAATCCTTCGCTGAGCACCAGGCCTTCACTCAGCACCAGGCCCTCGCTGAGCACCAGGCCACTGCCCCCCAAGAGCCAGCCGCTGAGCGTGGCCGAGGGCACGAACACGCCGGTCTTGCCGATCGAGGAGCTGCTGCCAGCCAATCCCGTGGCACGCACCACGCCGGCGGTGACCAGCGACTGGTTGGCCGCCGGCGCCCACGTGATCGACCTGACGAAGGTGTTGGCAGGCACACCGTTGGCCGCCGGCCAGTAGGCTACCGTGTGGCGCCGCGCCACATCGCGGGCCCACACCAGGCGGTGGTCCCAGATCGGCTGGTACGTGGTGAACAAGGCGTCACCGCTCACCACCTGGTTGCCCCCGGCATAGACGATGCGGCTCCAGTTGAACGTCTGGCCGTTGATCGTCGAGGTGCCCGCGGGCATCGTCTGGCCGCTCGCCAGCAGGCTGTCGCCCGCGGCGATCGTGCCGGCTTCGACGGCCGTCTGAATGTTCGTCCGCAAGGCTTTCGCGAGCCGCACCGCGCCTTCGACGTTGAGCAGACCGGCGCCTTGCTGCAGCAGGCTGGCGCCGGCGATCGGCTGCGCCGAATACTGCAGGATGGCCTTGATCAGCGGCGGCGTGAGCCCCGGGTTGGCCTGCAGCATCAGTGCCACGGTGCCGCTGACGGCGGGCGCGGCGATCGACGTGCCGCTGAGCACCATCAGCCGCTGCCCGACGGTCGTCGAACTGGGCGTGCCGGCGGTCAAAACCGGGTTGTTCGTCGCCAGCACGGCCACGTTGTCGCCGATCTTGCCGGTGGCCAGCGCACCGAGCACCCTGTTGCCCGGCGCCACCAGGTCCGGCTTGAGCAGGTTGTCGACCTGCCGCAGGCCGGCGGCGTCGACGTACGAGGCGCGAGTCGGGCCGCGCGAGCTGAAGTGGTTGATGGTGTCGTCGTGGCGCGAGCCACTGCCCTTGTTGTTCGCGGAGCCGACCGTGATCACGCTCGGCTCATGGCCGGGAGAGCTGATCGTGCCCTGGCGCTCGCGACCCGCGGATTGCCCGAAGTTGCCGGCCGCCACCACCACCGTGATGCCGGCCGCGCTCGCGCTGCGCGTGGCGATCGCCAGCGGATCGGTGAGGTAGGTTTCCGTCGAGTCCGCCGCCAGACTCAGGTTCATCACCCGGATGTTGTATTCCTTGGCGTGGTAGATCACCCAGTCGATGCCAGCGAGCACGTCGCTGATCTGGCCGAGGCCCTTTCCACCGAGCACCTTGACGTCGTAAATGTTGGCGCCGGGCGCGATGCCCGTGGAATCGGCGGCCTGCCAGAAGCCCCGTCCGGCTGCTACCGAGGCGACCATCGTGCCGTGGCCGTAGTGGTCAGGCCGAGGCACACTGTCGTTGGCGATGTTCGACTCATAGGCCGACATCGTCGTGCTCCCGGGGTACAGGCCCGCCGACACGTCCAGGCCCGGTGTCCAGTCGATCGCACCGACCGCGTTGGCGTCACCCACGCGGTTGAACTGGATCGCGCGACGCACGCGCGAGACGCCTGACGCGTTGGCCATGTTCTTGTGCGTTCGCATCACACCCGAATCGAGCACGGCGATGCCGATGCCGCTGCCGTCGTAGCCAGCGTAGCTCGACGCCGAAGCGTAGCTGCGCACGCCCGCGGCGCTGGCCCCCGTGCTGGCCTCCAGAACGCTGGCGGTGCCCAGCGTCATCCGGTTGGGCGACACGCCGACCACGTCGCTGCGCGCGGCCATTTCGGCAATCCGCTCGGCCGGCAGCAGCACCAACAGTGCCCGCACCGACGTGTAGCGGAAATAGACCGAGCCGCCTTTGGCGAGCACAGCGGAACGCAACGCGGCGAGGTCGGGGTCGGTGCTGTTGCTGATGACCAGCACCTTGACGAAGCGCACGCCGTTGACATCCTTCACCCAATTCAATACCGGCGTCGTCGAGGCGGCGGCCACCGCGCGCAGATCGGCGGCGATCTTCGACGAAGCCGTCTGGGCGTGCAGCGCCGGCGCGGCGAATAGCAATGCCGCCGACAGCAGCAGCAATGCGGCGCTCTGCAGCCAGACGGGCGGGCTGGATGCCGCAACGTGCTCGATCGGTGCCGTGCGGCAGGCAGAGTGGTTCATGTCGGTTCCCCTGGGTGGCGAGGGCTGCGCTCGCTGTGCGGGCGCGAGAAACGGATCGGCTTGTCTGCGTTGCGGCTGGCTGAAAAGCCACCCCCGGCAACGGTGCCAAGATCGCAACTGGCTTAAGCAGCCACCCCTGCGTCTCGGATGCCCACATTCTGCCCGCGGCGCTCGCCTGTAACCGTCTGTCACGACTGGAAGTGGGCGGAAATCACGGTGCTTTTCCGCGCTTCGAGCGGCGCGCAACGGATTCGAGACCGAACGGGGCGACCCGTTAGCATCGCGCCGCCATGGCCTGGAGCAAGCCCACCCTCACATCGTACGAGCTGCAGATCGGCTGGCGCTACACGCGTGCCGGACGAGGCGGTGGCGGCGGTGCGCGCAACGGTTTCATCAGCTTCATCAGCTTCATCTCGGTGTTCGGCATCGCGCTGGGCGTAGCGGCGCTGATCATCGTGCTCTCGGTGATGAACGGCTTCCAGCGCGAGGTGCGCGACCGCATGCTCTCGGTGATCGCGCACGTGGAGATCTTCGACGCGGCCGGCGACGCGCTGCCCGATTGGCAAGCCACCGCCGCCGCCGCGAAGCGGCAGCCCGAGGTGCGCGGCGCAGCGCCTTTCATCGCCACGCAGGCGCTGCTCTCGCGCGGCGAAGCGATGCGCGGCGTGCTGGTGCGCGGCGTCGATCCGCTGCTCGAGCGTGAGGTGACCGACATCGCGCGCCACATGAGCGGCGAACTGGCCAGCCTCGCGCCCGGCGCCTGGCACATCGTGCTCGGTGCCGAACTGGCGCGCCAGCTCGGCGTGCGTGTCGGCGACAAGGTGACGCTGGTGGCGCCCGGTGGGCAGGTCACACCGGCCGGCGTGGTGCCGCGGCTGAAGCAGTTCACGGTGAGCGCCACCTTTGACGCCGGCCATTTCGAGTACGACAGCGGTCTGGCGCTGGTGCATGTGGACGATGCGGCGCGGCTCTTCCGCCTGGCCGGCCCGACTGGCGTGCAGCTGCGCCTGGCCGATGTGCAGCGCGCGCGCCACGTCGCTGCCGATCTGGCCACGCGACTCGGCCCGACCGTCAGCGTGCGCGACTGGACGCGCAGCAACCGCCAATGGTTCGACGCGGTGCAGATCGAAAAGCGGCTGATGTTCATCATCCTCACGCTGATCGTCGCAGTGGCTGCCTTCAACCTCGTCTCGACACTGGTGATGACGGTCACCGACAAGCGCGCCGACATCGCCATCCTGCGCACGCTGGGCGCCAGCCCGCGCTCGATCATGGCCATCTTCGTCGTGCAGGGCGCCGCGGCCGGTGTCATCGGCACGATGCTCGGCGTGGCGCTGGGGCTGGTGGTGGCCTTCAACATCGATGTCATCGTGCCGGCCATCGAACGTGCGCTCGGCGTGGCCTTCCTGCCCGGCAGCATCTACGTCATCAGCCGCATGCCCAGCCAACCTTTGATGAGCGATGTGCTGCCGATCACCTTGATTGCGCTGGTGCTCGCGTTCGTCGCCACGCTGTACCCGAGCTGGCGCGCCAGCCGCGTCAACCCGGCCGAGGCTTTGCGCTATGAATGAGGTCGTTCTGAAGGCCGAAAGCCTGCACAAACGCTTCCAGGAAGGCAGCGGCGCCGAGGCATTGGACGTGACGGTGCTGCGCGGCGTCGACCTCGAGGTGGCGCGCGGCCAGACGCTGGCGGTGACCGGGCCGTCCGGCTCGGGCAAAAGCACCCTCTTGCACCTGCTCGGTGGGCTGGACGCGCCGAGCAGCGGCCGCGTCAGCTTGATGGGCCGCGACTTCGCGGCGATGGGCGCGGCCGAACAGGGCCAGTGGCGCAACCGCCACCTGGGCTTCGTCTACCAGTTCCACCACCTGCTGCCTGAGTTCACGGCGCTGGACAACGTGGCGATGCCGCTGCGCATCCGCCGCGACAGCGTGGCTGCGGCGCGCGAGCGCGCGTCGGCGATGCTGGCGCGCGTCGGCCTGGCCGAGCGCGTGGCGCACCACCCGGCGCAGCTCTCCGGCGGTGAGCGCCAGCGTGTCGCGATCGCGCGCGCGTTGGTGGCGGCACCCGCTTGTGTGCTGGCCGACGAGCCCACCGGCAACCTCGATCGCGCCACCGCCGACGGCGTGTTCGCGCTGATGCTCGAACTGGCGCGCGAGCAGGGCACGGCGTAAGACGTCGTCACCCACGACGCGCAGCTTGCAGCACGCTGCGCCAGCCACCTGCAACTGGGGCGTTGAGCCACATGGCCGCCCTGCCCTACGAATGGCAGATCGGCTGGCGCCACTTGCGTGCCGGGCGCTTCGGCGGTGCCGGCCGGAATCGTTTCGTGGCCTTCATCGCCGCGGTGTCGATGGCCGGCATCACGCTCGGTGTGGCAGCGCTGATCGTCGTGCTGTCGGTGATCAACGGCTTTCAGCGCGAGGTGCGCGACCGCATGCTCGGCGCGATCCCGCACATCGAGGTCTTCTCCGCGGCCGGCGGCATGCTGAGCGATGCGCAGGCCACGCTGGCCGCCGTGCAGCGCCACCCCGAGGCGCGCGCCGCCGCGCCTTTTGTGGCACGCGCGACGCTGCTCGGCCGCGGCGAGGTGCTGCGCGGCGCGCTGGTGCGCGGCATCGACCCGGCGCAGACCGACGCGGTCACCGAGCTCGTGCGCACGCTGCCCGCCGCGCTGCGCGGCGCGCTCGTGCCCGGCGAGCGGCGCATCGTGCTCGGCCAGGCACTGGCGCAGGCACTGGCGGTGCGCGCCGGTGATCCGATCGTGTTGTTGCGCGCGGGCGGCGAAGGCGGGGCGCCGCGCTTCCTGACTTTCACGGTGGCCGGCACTTTCGACGCCGGGCACTACGAGTTCGACAACACGCTGGCGCTGGTGCACCTGGCCGACGCGATGTCAACGTTCGACCTGAGCGGGCCGGCGGGCGTGGAGCTGCGCATCGCCGACCCGCAGCGCGCGCCGATCGTTGCCGACGACTTGGCGAAAGAGCTGGGCGCGGGCGTCATCGTGCGCGACTGGACGCGCACGAATCGGCTGTGGTTCGAATCGGTGCAGATCCAGAAACGCATGATTGCGCTGATCCTGGTGCTGATCGTCGCGGTGGCCGCGTTCAACCTCGTCTCCACGCTCGTGATGGCGGTCGCCGACAAGCGCGCCGAGATCGCCATCCTGCGCACGCTGGGTGCGAGCCCGGCGTCGATCATGGCCATCTTCGTCGTGCAAGGCGCTGCGGTGGGCGTGATCGGCACGCTGGCCGGCGTGGTGCTGGGCTTGGCCGTCGCTTTCAACATCGACGTGCTGGTGCCCGCGCTGGAGCGGCTCTTGTCCACGCGTTTCCTCGACCCGAGCATCTACTTCCTGTCGCGCATGCCGAGCCAGCCGCTGGCCAGCGACGTGCTGCCGATCGCCGCCATCTCGCTGGTCCTCGCGCTGCTGGCCACGCTCTACCCGAGCTGGCGCGCCAGCCGCGTGCAGCCGGCGCTGGCGCTGCGCTACGAGTAGCGCCGGGATGCAAGATATGGCGTCACGCGCCATAGATGTAAGGCACAATGCGGCCCATGGCGGACGCTGCACTGGTCCATCGCACACGCGACGCCTACGCTGGCGGCGTGATCGAGGTGGTAGTGTGGGCAGTGCCGAGACCGGTGCCACCGTCGGAGCACGGGTTCAAGTACCGGCTCGTGTTCGTTCACGACGGTGAGCGTGTCGTGGGCTACGACAACGAGCGCGGCAAGGGCGATCATCGGCACATCCGCAGCGTGGAGAAGCCCTACGAGTTCGTCGACGTTCCGACCCTTCTGGCGGATTTCATGCGCGACGTGGAGGCCTCGAGATGAGCAAGATGTCGACCACCCTGCCCAAGCAAGCAGTGCTCAATGTGACGGTGGGTGAGTCGATCTCGCGCAGCCTGGAGCGTGCGCGCAATGCGATGGAGTCCTTGCAGCGCGGCAAGACGCCTAGACCGCACTTCGCCGTCGGATTTTCGGAAGTCGGCGCGATGCTTGCGGTGTTCACGCCGAAGCGGTGGGAGTTGATCGCGCGGCTGCGTGAGACGGGACCGATGACGACGGCCGAACTGGCACGCAAGCTGGACCGTGACTACAAGAACGTGCATGCCGATCTGGCTGCGCTCGCCCGGTGGCTTGCCGTGCAGCACCTCGAAGACGGCCGGGTCCACGTGCCTTGGTCGCAAATCATCGTCGACATGAAGTTGCCACATCAGGCGCCGGCCGCTGAGTCCGCGACATAGGCGTCTTCGTCTTCGATCGCGGATCGGGACTGCGATGCCGAGATCCAGCGCGGCCCACTCGGCAAGCAAGCCTGCCGGACAATCCGCGCGTGCACCTGATCAACGCCGACCTCCACAGCCATTCCACCGTCTCCGACGGCACGCTCGCCCCCGAAGCCCTGGCGCAACGCGCCTTCGACTCCGGCGTCGAGTTGTGGGCCCTCACCGACCATGACGAAGTGAGCGGCCTGGCGCGCGCCCGCGAAGCCGCGCTCGACCTCGGCATGGCCTACCTCACCGGCTGCGAGGTCTCGGTGACATTCGCCGGCGAGACCGTGCACATCGTCGGCCTGGGCTTCGACGCCGATGACCCGGTGCTCGCCGCGGGACTGGCCGAAACCCGAGCCGGCCGCTTGCAGCGTGCCCACGACATGGCCGATGGCCTGGCGAAAGCAGGCATCCGCGACGCTTTTGAAGGCGCGCTGAAGTTTGTGAGCAACCCCGACCTGATCTCGCGCACGCACTTCGCGCGCTACCTCGTCGAGAGCGGGCACTGCACACACACGCACCAGGTCTTCCAGCGCTACCTCACCGAGGGCAAGCCGGGCTATGTGCCGCACCGCTGGGCGAGCCTGGCCGATGCGCTGAAATGGATCCACGGTGCCGGTGGCATCGCGGTGATCGCGCACCCGGGCCGCTACAAGTTCACCGCCAATGAAGAGTGGGGGCTGTTCACCGACTTCATCGCCCACGGCGGACGCGCGGTGGAGGTGGTGACGGGCAGCCATTCCAGCGCCGAACAGCAGCGCTATGCCGATACGGCGATCGAATACGGCCTGGCCGCTTCACGCGGCAGCGACTTCCATTCGCCCGGCGAAGGCCGCACCTCACTCGGCGCGCTGCCCGATCTGCCCGGACGACTGACGCCGGTGTGGACCTTGCTCGAGGGCCGCATCCAATCCCGTTCACCGATCGCTTCGTGAGCGCGCGAATCGGACAAGGTGCGGCGACCGCACGCGGGGCTAAAGTAGTGTTTTGCACTACATCAGCGTACCGACCATGAAAGCGATCTCAGCCTCCGAGGCCAATCGAAGCTTTTCGTCGCTGTTGCGCGAAGTGGCCGCCGGCCGCTCGTTCGTCGTCACGTCGCGCGGAAAACCCGTGGCCCGGCTGGTTCCCGTTCGAGCCGGCAGCGACGGTCGTGCACGGGCGCGACAGGCGCTCCTGGCTCGCCTGATGGCGCAGCCGGCCAGCGACCAGCCGCGTGTCTGGACGCGCAACGACCTCTAACGGTCGTGAACCCGTTTGCCGAGCCCACGCATCCACTGATGCAGGACCTGCTGGCCTGAGCCGCGTCGCGCGCTTGACAGGCCTTCCCGGGGCTTATCGGGAGTTGGTGCGCTCCAAGCCGCGCTTAGCATGCCGGCCATGTCTGACTCGACCCCGCTGCCGCAAAGACATCCGCACCAGGGCCCGCCGCACCTGATGCACCAGCTGCTCGAATGGCGCGCACTGGGCGAAGCGGCGCTGCTGCCCTGGTCGCTGCCGCTGCTGGCCAACGCGCCGCTGGGTGATGGCCACCCGGTGCTCTTGATGCCAGGCTTCATGGGCGACGAAGGCTCGTTGATCGCGCTGAAGACCTTTCTGGCCAACCGCGGCTACGCGGTCGAGACCTGGGGCTTCGGCCGAAACGTCGGCTTTCGCAGCCGGCATGCGCAAGCGCTGGAGCAGAAGATCCGCTTCCTGCATCACCAGAGCGGCCGCAAGGTGAGCCTGGTCGGCTGGAGCCTGGGCGGCGTGTTCGCGCTGTACGGCGCACATCAGGCGCCCGAATGCGTGCGCTGCGTGGTCACGCTGGGCAGCCCGGTCAGCGTGGGCGACGAAGGCAGCCAGTCGCCGGCGATCGTGAAGGCGCTGTACCGGTTGATCGCGCACCCGATGGGGCCGAATGCGCACAGCATGCAGCCCAAGGCGAAAAAAGTGCGCGAGCGCGAGCCGCTGCCGCTGCCGATGAGCTGCCTGTACTCGCTCACCGACGGCGTGGTGCCGCCGCAGGAAGCGACCATCGACGGCGACGCCGCGCGGCACGAGAACATCCGCGTCGCCGGCAGCCACACCGGACTGGGCTTCAATCCGCTGGTGCTGGCGATCGTGGCGGATCGGCTGGCGCAGCCCGAGGGGCAGTGGCGGCCCTACGCGCCGAGCGGGCTGATGGGGTCGATCCACCGGCTGATTGCACCCCAGCCGGCGTAGCCGGCTGATCGCACCCCACCCGGCCTGAGTCAAGTCGGCGCCGCCCGCGCCAGCGTCGAGAAGAAGTCGCGAAAGATCGCATCGCGCTTCGCGGCATAGCCTTCGCGCATCGGGTGGCGCGCGGCATCGCGCACCCAGCGCTTCCCGCCGTCCAGCCGCGGCGTGGGCACGACCGCACTCGGCACCCAGTCGGGATCGAACAGCCAGGCGACGCAGATCAGGTCCCACATCACCCAGGAGTGGGCAAAAAAATCGACCACGCCGTGCAGCGGCCACAAAGGGTTGTGCGTGTACAGATCGTGCAGCAACGCACCGATCGCGCCGCAGGGCTGCACCCAACGTTCCACCTCGGGCAGCGACAGCCGCAGCTGCGCGCCGACGTGGAAGCCCGGCAGGTAGACCAGCGGCACACCGCTGTCCAGCAGCACGCGCGTTGCCGCCAGGTCCTGCTCGAGGTTGAAGGAGTGGTTGATGTGCGGGGCGTGCGAGGGGTAGCCGCTGGTCCATACGACGACGATGCGCTCGCGGATGGCCGGCTCCAGCAGCAGCGCGCAGGCGATGTTGGTCGGGCAGCCGAGCGCCAGCACCACCAGCGGATCGTCGTCCGAGCCCGCCAGGGCACGCTGCACGAGGTCGTCGACGGCAGCGCTGCGCGGCGGCTCTTGTTGACCTTCGAGATAACCCGGCGTGCCCCGGCACATCGCCGGCGCCGGCACGCCGCAGGCCGCCACCACGCGCCGGATCTCGTCGAAGCTGCGCTGCATGCCGACCCCCGGCGGAGCGAAGCTCGGCAGCCCATCGGGCAGCCCCGCATGCGCCGCGCGCCGGTGCGCGAAGCTGAACGGCGCGGCGTGGATCGCCTCCAGCCGCAGCCGCTCGGGCGACAGCAGCGCCCAGGCGAGCGCGAACTGGTCGTCGATCTCGTTGGCGGCGTCGGTGTCGATGACCACGCGCGGCCGCCCGCGCGGCGGCGCGAGGCGCTCGTGGTACCACTTGACGCCGTGCAGCAGCATGCAATGACGCTACATCGTCAGCACCGTGCTGCCAGTGGTCTTGCGCGCTTCCAGTTCGCGGTGCGCCTGCGCCACCTCGGCCAGCGGGTAGCGCTGGTCGATGCGGATCTTCACCGCACCGCTACCCACCACCGCGAACAGCTCATCGGCCATGCTCTGCGTCACCTCGCGCGTGGCGATGTGCGTGAAGAGGGTCTGCCGCGTCACGTACACCGAGCCCTTGGCCGCCAGCACCGCCGGCGCGAACGGCGCCACCGGCCCCGATGCGTTGCCGAAGCTGGCCAGCAGCCCGAACGGGCGCAGGCAGTCCAGGCTGCGCTCGAAAGTGTCTTTGCCGATCGAGTCGTAGACCACCTTCACGCCCTTGCCGCCGGTGATCTCTTTGACGCGCGCGGCGAAATCTTCGCGCTTGTAGTTGATGGCGTGCGCCGCACCGTGTTCCAGCGCCAGCTTGCACTTGGCGTCGCTGCCGGCGGTGCCGATCAGTTGCAGGCCCAGCGCCTTGGCCCATTGGCAGGCGATCAGCCCGACACCGCCGGCGGCGGCATGGAACAGGATGAAGTCGCCGGCCTGCAGCCCGCCTTGCGGCAGCGTGCGTTTCAGCAGGTACTGCACCGTCAGGCCCTTCAGCATCATCGCCGCGCCGGTGTCGAAGTCGATGGCGTCGGGCAGCCGGCAGACGTTTTTCGCCGGCATGACGCGCGCCTCGCTGTACGAGCCCGGCGGGCTGCTGGCATAGGCCGCGCGGTCGCCGGCCAACAGGTGCGTGACGCCCTCGCCCACCGTCTCGACCACGCCGGAACCTTCCATGCCCAAGGTGAGCGGCAGCGGGTTGGGGTACAGCCCGGTGCGTTGGTAGACATCGATGAAGTTCAGCCCGCAGGCGCGATGGCGGATGCGGATCTGGCCCGGCCCGGGTTCACCGACCGGCAACTCGACCATGTTCATGACCTCGGGCCCGCCGTACTGGCTGATCTGGATCGTCCGGGCTGTGCTCATGGCTGCTCCTGTGATTGGGTGGTGTTCGACAACGGCGAGGTTAGCGCATCCCGCGGCGCCGTCGCGCCCGCCGCAGCATCAGCGCATACAGCACCAGGTTGTAGGCCGCCAGCAGCAGCGCGATGCGCAGTTGCGCAGCCGGTGTCAGGCCCTGCGGATAGATCAGGGCGCCCAGGTACTGATCGGTGAAGCTGCCGGCGAAACCCTGCTCACCGGCACGCCAACGCAAGCCCTGCTCCAGCGGCGTCA
>JANNQO010000069.1:0-6463 GCA_031400795.1 Rubrivivax sp.
CTTGGCGGGGTCCTGCCCGATCACGTACTGGTCCAGCAGACCCTTGATCTCGGTGGGCACCGGCAGGTCGGAGCGCGCCGCCTTGGCCGCTGCCGACTCGGGAGGCACCTCGTCGCGGATGATGTCGTTGCAGAGTTCGATGCACTCGTCGCAGATGAAGACCGACGGCCCGGCTATGAGCTTCTTCACCTCGTGCTGGCTCTTGCCGCAGAACGAGCAGTACAGAACCTTCTCGGCGGCGGAACCCTTCTTGTCGGCCATGGAATGCAGTACGTCAGAGGTGCGGGGAAGGATGCTCGGGAATCATAGACGAAAGCCCGCGGCTGCTCGCCGCGGGATAGGCGGGTCTTCGAGCCGGTGTTCGGGCCAGATCGGCGGACACTCAGGCGCGCTTGTCGAGCACCTGATCGATCAGGCCGTAGTCCTTGGCTTCGCCCGGCGACATCCAGTAGTCGCGCTCCATGTCGGCGGCGATGCGCTCCTCGGGCTGCCCGGTGCGCTCGGCATAGATGCGGTTCAACTGCTCGCGTGTCTTGATGATCTCGCGCGCCTGGATCTCGATGTCGCTGGCCTGCCCCTGCGCGCCGCCCGAGGGCTGGTGGATCATGACGCGCGAGTTCGGCAGCGCGGCACGCTTGCCCTTGGCACCGGCCATCAGCAGGAACGAGCCCATGCTCGCCGCCATGCCCATGCACAGCGTGGAGACATCGGGCTTGATGAACTGCATCGTGTCGTAGATCGACAGCCCTGCGCTGACACTGCCGCCGGGCGAGTTGATGTAGAGAAAGATATCCTTGTCGGGATTCTCGCTCTCCAGGAACAGCAACTGCGCCACCACCAGGTTGGCGGTGGTGTCGTGCACCGGGCCGACGAGGAAGATGATGCGCTCGCGCAGCAATCGGCTGTAGATGTCGTAGGCACGCTCGCCGCGGCCGGACTGTTCGATGACGATGGGCACCATGCCCAGGCCGGTGGTTTCGGTGTAGCTCATGCGGATGTCCTTGCGATCTGCCGCCGCCGTCAACCTCAGGCGGTCATCAGTTCGTCGAACGGTAGCACCTTGTCGACGACCTTCGCACGGGCGAGCACGAACTCGGTCACGTTGTTCTCGATGACCACCGCTTCCACGTCGTTCATGCGCTGGCGGTCGCTCAAGTAGTAACGCATCACGTCGGCGGGCTTCTCGTAGCTCTGGCTCATCTCTTCGATGTGCTTTTGCAACTGATCGGGCTTGGCCTGCAGGTTGTTCGAGCGCACCAGTTCGCCCACCACCAGGCCCAGGCGCACGCGCTTCTCGGCTTGCAGCTTGAAGATCTCGGGCGGAATCGGCGCGTTGTCGGCGTCTTTCACGCCGCGCTGCTTCAGGTCGGCACGCGCCTGTTGGACAAGGCGCTCGAGTTCGCCGTCGACCAGCGCCTTCGGCAGCTCGAGTTCGGCGGCGTTCGACAGCACGTCCATCACCGCCGACTTGTTGCGCGCCTGCACGCGGAACTTGACCTCGCGTTCGAGGTTCTTCTGCACGTCGGCACGCAGTCCCTGGACCGTGGCATCCTGGATGCCCAAGGTCTTGGCGAACGCCTCGTCGACCTCGGGCAAGTGCTGGGCCTCGATCTTCTTCATCGTGACCATGAAGTCAGCTTCCTTGCCTGCCACTTCCTGGCCCTGGTAGTCGGCCGGGAACTGCAGCGGAAAGGTCTTCGACTCGCCCACCTTCATACCGCGTACCGACTGGTCGAACTGCGCCAGCATCTGACCTTCGCCGATGATGAACTGGAACGCTTCGGCCTTGCCGCCGGGGAAGGGCTCGCCGTCGATCTTGCCTTCGAAGTCGATCGTCACGCGATCGGTCTCGATGGCGCCTTCTGCTGCCGCGCGCTGCGCGAAGGTGCGCCGCTGTTTGCGCAGGATCTCCACCGTGCGGTCGATCGCCGCCTCGGTCACCTCGGTGGCCGCGCGCTCGATCACCAAGGTGGCGATCTCGCCGAGCTTCACGTCGGGGTAGACCTCGAAGGTGGCGTCGAAAGCCATCTGCCCTTCCGGCGCAGCGTCTTTCTGCGTGATGCGCGGTGCGCCGGCCACGCGCAACTGGGCCTCGCCGGCGGCGTTGGCAAAGGCTTGGCCGACGCGATCGTTGACCACCTCGTACTGCACCGAATAGCCGTAGCGCTGCGAGACCACCGACATCGGCACCTTGCCGGGCCGGAAACCGTCGGCACGCACGGTGCGCGAAAGTTTTCTCAGCCGCGTCTGCACCTCGCTGTTGATCTCGGTGGCGGCCAGGGTGAGCGTGATGCGGCGCTCGAGCTTCTCGAGGGTTTCGACGGTAACGGCCATGGGGACTCTCTAGCGGATTTCAGATGGAGGGTGGGTTGGTGCGCGGGGCCGGACTCGAACCGGCACGCCGGTGAAGGCGTCAGGACCTAAACCTGGTGCGTCTACCAATTTCGCCACCCGCGCGAAGGGTGCTTGACGATTCGGCGAGCCGCGGATTCTAGACTGCGCGGGCCACCCGCCGCTGCCCCGGCTGGGGGACCCGGAACCAGGCGGCATACATGGCCGGCAGCGCCAGCAGCGTCAGCGCCGTGGCCACCACCAGGCCGCCCATGATGGCCACAGCCATCGGGCCCCAGAACACGCTGCGCGTGAGCGGGATCATCGCCAGCACCGCCGCGGCGGCGGTCAGCACGATCGGCCGGAAGCGCCGCACCGCCGATTCGACGATCGCGTTCCAGGTCTCGACGCCACGCGCGCGATCCTGCTCGATCTGGTCGATCAGGATCACCGCGTTGCGCATGATCATGCCGGCCAGCGCGATGAACCCGAGCAGCGCGACGAAGCCGAACGGCCGGTTGAAGAGCAGCAGCGCGGCCGATACCCCGGCGATGCCCATTGGCGCCGTGAGCAACACCAGGATCGCCCGCTGGAAACTTTGCAGCTGCAGCACCAGCAGCGTCAGCATGATGAAGGCCATCACCGGCAGCCCGGTCACGATCGAGCCTTGGCCTTTGCTGGCTTCTTCCACCGCGCCGGCCACCTCGATGCCGTACCCCGGCGGCATCTTCGCAGCCAGCTCCTTCAGCGCCGGCCAGACCTGGCTGGTCACCGTCGGGCCCTGGATGCCCTCGATCACGTCGGCTTGCACGGTGACCGCGAAGTTGCGTCCGTTGCGCCACAACACGCCCGGCTCCCAGCCGAAGTTCACCTTCGCGATCTGCGTCAGCGGCACGGATCTGCCGCTGCTGGTGGGCAGGTAGGCGTTGCCCAGGTCGGTCATCGCACTGCGCTCGTCGGCCGGCTGGCGCAGCACGATGTCCACCAGCTTGTCGCCTTCACGGTACTGGCCGATCACGGTGCCGCTCAGGATGACACGCGACGCCTGCGCGATGGACTGGCTGGTGATTCCTAAAGCGCGCGCCTTGTCCTGGTCGATCTCCATGCGCAAGACCTTGATCGATTCGTTCCAGTTGTCGTTGACGCCGCGCATGTTCGAGTTCTTGCGCATGATCTCGAGCGCCTGGTCGGCCCATTGGCGCACCGCACCGGCTTCGACACCGTAGACGCGGAACTGCACCGGGTAGGGCACCGGCGGCCCGTTGGGCAACAGCTTGACGCGGCCGCGCACCTCGGGGAACTCTTCGGCCAGGATGCGCGGCAGCCGCACACGCAACGCCTCGCGCTCTTTCAGGTCCTTCGGCAGCACGATGGCCTGCGCAACGTTGCTGTGCGGGAAGATCTGGTCCAGCGGCAGATAAAAACGCGGTACGCCGCTGCCGATCCAGGTGGTGACCGAGGCCACGCCGGGCTCGCTCATCATGCGCGCCTCGAAACGCTTGGCGACCTCGCCGCTGTTCTGGATCGTCGATCCTTCGGGCAGCCACACGTCGACGAGGATCTCCGGCCGGCTCGAGTCGGGGAAAAACTGCTGCTGCACACGGCCCATGCCGACGATACCCAACGCGAAGGTCGCGAGCGTCAGCGCGATGGTGATCCAGCGGTGCTCGACGCACCAGTTCACGGTGGCGCGAAAGCGGCTGTAGAAAGGCGTGTCGAAGAGTTCATGCACCTCGCCGGCACCCAGCCTGCTGTGTGTGCGCAGCAGCCAGGCGCCGAGGTAGGGCACGAAGTACACCGAGACCAGCCACGAGATGATCAGCGCCGCCGAGGTCACCGCGAAGATGGCGAAGGTGTACTCGCCGGTCACCGATTGCGCCAGCCCGATCGGCAGGAAGCCCGCCGCGGTGATCAGCGTTCCGGTCAGCATCGGCATCGCCGTCACCTCGTAGGCGAACGTGGCGGCGCGCACCTTGTCGTAACCCTCCTCGAGCTTGCGCACCATCATCTCCACGGCAATGATGGCGTCGTCAACGAGCAGGCCGAGCGCGATGATCAGCGAGCCCAGCGAGATCTTGTGCAGGCCCACGCCCCAGTAGTACATCGCGACGAAGGTGATCGTCAGCACCAGCGGGATCGTGATCGCCACCACCATGCCGGGCCGGATGTCGATGCGCAGCGGGCGCGTGTGCAGGCCCAGCGCGATGAAGCTCACCGCCAGCACGACGAGCACGGCCTCGACCAGCACGCGCACGAACTCGCCCACCGATTTCGACACCGCGCTCGGTTGGTCCTGCACCTGGCTCAGGGTCAGGCCCACCGGCAGTTCGGCTTGCAAGGTCGCGGTGGCTTCGCGCAGCGAGCGCCCGAGCTGGATGATGTCGCCGCCCTTGGCCATCGAGACGCCCAGCGCGATCACCTGCTGGCCCTGGTGGCGCACCTGCGTGCTCGGCGGATCGACATAGTCACGGCGGATGTCGGCGATGTCGGCCAGTCGGATCGTCGTCGCCAGGCCGCTGGCGGGATTCACGGCGCGGATCGGCAAGCGTTGCAGCTCGTCGACCGAGTTGAACTGGCCGGCCACGCGCACGTACAGGTTCTCTGTGCCGGCGTTGAGCACGCCGGTGCCTTCGACCGCATTCTGCGCACCGATCTGTGCAATCACCTGGTTCATGTCCAGGCCCAGCTGCGCCAGCCGCTTCTGCGAAATCTCGATGAAGATCTTCTCGGCCTGCGCGCCGAAGATCTCCACCTTGGCCACGTCGGGCACGTGGAGCAGGCGCTGGCGGATCCGCTCGGCCTGCACGCGCGTCTCTTCGCGGCTGAAGCCGTCGGCGGCGAGCGCGAAGATCGAGCCGTAGACATCGCCGAAGTCGTCGTTGAAGAACGGCCCGACGACGCCTTGCGGCAGCGTGCCGCGCATGTCGCCGATCTTCTTGCGCACTTGGTACCAGGTCTCTTTCACCTCACGCGGCGGCGACGAATCCTTCAGCTGCAGGATGGTCACCGACTCGCCGGGCTTGGTGTAGCTGGCGATCTTGTCCGAGTGCGGCACCTCCTGCAGCGCCTTCTCGATCTTGTCGGTGACCTGCTCGGCCATCTGCAAGGCCGGTGCGCCTGGCCAGAAGGCCTGCACCACCATCGCGCGGAAGGTGAACGGCGGGTCTTCGTCCTGGCCGAGCTGGAAGTAGGCGGCACTGCCCAGCACCAGCAGCACCACCATCAGGTAGCGCGTCAGCGCGGGGTGGTCCAGCGCCCAGCGCGAGATGTTGAAACGCTGCGAAGGCTCGGGGCGGAGGGTCGGTTCGGCCATGATCGTGGCGGCCTCAGCGGCTTGCCGAGGCGGCCGGCGCGGCGTGGAACTTCACGCGCTGCTCCGGCGTGAGCACATGAACGCCGGCAATCACCACGTCCTGGCCCGGCGTGAGGCCACTGGCGACCACCACGTCGTTGCCGTCGGCACCGGCGATGGTCACCGGCACGCGGCGCACTTTCATCGACGACTTGTCGACCAGCCACACCGCGGCGCGGTCCTGGTCGCGCACGATGGCCGTCAACGGCAGCTTGATCACGCCGTTGCTGCGCGGCAGAGCGATCGACACCGTGGCGGTCTGGCCGAGTTGTACGCTGGCCTTGCCCAGATCGGCCTTGGCCTGGAAGGTGCGGGTCATCGGGTCGGCGCTCGCAGCCACTTCGCGCAGCGTGGCCAGTTGCACCGTCTGCGCGCCCCACAAGCGCACACTGATCGTGTCGGGCTTGCCGGCCAGCGCGCGCAGTGCGGCCGCGCCGTCTTCGGGCACCGAGAACACGACGTCGCGCGGGCCATCCAGCGCCAGCCGCAGCACCGGCGTGCCGGCACCGACCACGGCGCCGGGCTCGGCCTCCACCGCGGTGATGACACCGCTCGCGCTGGCCACCAGCGTCGCATAGCCGGCCTGGTTGCGTTGCACCTGGGCCTGCGCGCGCACCTGGTCCAGCTGCGCGCGCGCCGACTTCAGGGCCGCGCCGCGCCGCTCCAGGTCCCAGGAGCTGATGAAGCCCTGCTCTTTCAGATCCTTGAAGCGCTGGTACTCGGCGCTGAGTTGCTCGAAGCTGGCTTCGGCCGCGACCACCGCGGCGGCGGCGGCCTGCT
>JANNQO010000070.1:0-25406 GCA_031400795.1 Rubrivivax sp.
TCGCATATAACTTGAAGCGGGTGATGCGCATCCTGGGTATAGGTGAAACGATCCGAGCGATGAGGGCGTGAGCCCTTTGGGTGCCGTTTCGGCCCGCAGAGGTGGGGATTTTGGCTGCATGCACCGCCAAAATCGACCCGCGGCAACTGCGACCCACTGGATGGCTGCATCGGCTTGCGGGGCCCCAAAGGTACCCGGCACGACATCCAAATTCGACGCCACTCGCCACTGAGCGTTTCTACACGGACTCGGCCATGACCAGTCGTATACAACGGACCCCAAGACCGATCGGTCAGTCCCCCGCCACGACACCCAGCGGCGTTGCGGGCACCTCCGCGCCGGCGAGCTTCCCCTACACGCCATTCAGGTCTCGTCGATGGCAGCGCCCCGCAGCCGCAACGCGTTGCCGATCACCGAGGCAGAACTCAGACTCATCGCCAACGCCGCGATCATCGGCGACAGCAGCCACCCAGTGAACGGATAGAGCAGCCCGGCGGCGAGCGGAATGCCCAGCGCGTTGTAGACGAAGGCGAAAGCCAAGTTCTGCTTCATGTTGGCCACCGTTGCAACCGACAGCGCGCGCGCCGTCGCGATGCCACGCAGGTCGCCTTTGACGAGTGTGAGCTGGGCGCTGTTCATCGCCACGTCGGTTCCCGTGCCCATGGCGATGCCGACATCGGCGCGGGCCAGCGCCGGCGCATCGTTGATGCCATCGCCCGCCATCGCGACGATTCGACCTTCGGATTTCAGCGTCTCGACCAGCTTGAGCTTGTCCGCCGGCTTGACCTCGCCGTGCACTTCCTCGATGCCCAGTCGCTTGCCCACGGCCTGCGCCGTGGTCAGGCCGTCGCCCGTGGCCATCACGACGCGAATGTTCGCCTTGCGCAGGGTCGCCAGTGCGTCGGCCGTGGTCGCCTTGACGGGATCCGATACCGCAAGGATGCCGGCCAGCTCGGCGTCCACAGCCAGGTGCATCACGCTTGCGCCTTCGGCGCGCAAGGCCTCGGCCTGTGCAACCAACGAGGCCACGTCGACGCCCAGTTGCGCCATCCAGGCCTGATTGCCCAGGCTGACCGCCTTGCCGGCCACGCGGCCGCGCACGCCGATCCCCGAGGCGGAGTCGAACTGTTCGGGCTTGTCCAGCGCGAGCTTCTTCTCACGCGCCGCCGCCACGATCGCCGCAGCCAGGGGATGTTCGCTGCCCTGGTCGAGGCTGGCCGCCAGGCGCAACACTTCATCCGGCTCGAAACCATTTACACCGACCGCCTTTTCGAAAGTCGGCCGGCCCTCGGTCAAGGTGCCGGTCTTGTCGACGATCAGCGTGTCGACCTTGCGCAGATTCTCGATCGCTGCCGCGTCGCGGAACAGCACGCCGTGGGTCGCTCCGCGTCCGGTGGCGACCATGATCGACATGGGTGTTGCGAGGCCCAGGGCGCAGGGGCAGGCGATGATCAGCACCGACACCGCGTTGATCAGGCCGAAGACCCAGCTGGGCTCGGGCCCGAACAGGCCCCATCCGAGGTAAGTCAGCAACGCGGCCGTCACCACGCCGTAGACGAACCAGCCGGCCACCGCATCGGCCATGCGCTGCATCGGCGCGCGCGAGCGCTGGGCGAGCGCCACCATCTGCACGATCTGCGACAGCACGGTGGCCGAGCCCACATGCTCGGACTGCATCACCAGCGCGCCGCTGGTGTTCAGCGTGGCGCCGATCAGCTTGTCGCCGACGCGCTTGGTCACCGGCATCGGTTCGCCGGTCAGCATGGACTCGTCCAGCGCGCTGCTGCCCTCGACCACGACACCGTCGACCGGCACCTTTTCGCCCGGCCGCACGCGCAGCTTGTCGCCGACATGCACGTTGGCCAGCGGGATGTCCTCTTCCGAGCCATCCGCCGCGATGCGCCGCGCCGTCTTGGGGGACAGGCCGAGCAGCGACTTGATCGCCGCCGAGGTCTGCGAGCGCGCCTTCAGCTCCAGCAGCTGGCCCAGCAGCGTCAGCGAGATGATCACCGCCGCAGCCTCGAAGTACACCGCCACGCGGCCCATCGAGACGAAGGAGTCCGGGAAGACCTGCGGCGCCACGGTGGCCACCACGCTGTAGACGAACGCCGAGCCGGTGCCAAGGCTGATCAGCGTCCACATGTTGGGGCTGCGGTTGACGACCGACTGCGCACCGCGCACAAAGAACGGCCAGCCGGCCCACAGCACGATGGGCACCGAGAGCACCAGTTCCACCCAGCTCTGCGTGGCCATGGCCATCCAGCCGAGTCGGTGGCCGAACATGGCCAGCACCATCACGATGACCGTCAGTGGCAGCGTCCACCAGAAGCGATGCGTGAAGTCGGCCAACTCCGGGTTGGCTTCGTCGTCCAGGCTGGGCATGACAGGCTCGAGCGTCATACCGCACTTGGGGCAGTTGCCCGGATGACCCTGGCGGATCTCGGGGTGCATTGGGCAGGTATAGACCGTGCTGGCAACCGCAGGAATGGGCTCGGCAGGCGATACCACCGGTGCCAGGTACTTCTGCGGCTCGGTCAGGAACTTGGTGCGGCAGCCGGCACTGCAAAACCAGTAGGAACGGCCGGCATGCTCGGCCTCGTGCGGCGATTCTGTGGTGACCGTCATCCCGCAGACCGGGTCCTTCAGCGCCTCGCCAGCGGACCCGGGTGCAGAGTGCTGCTGATGGTCGTGTGCGTGAGCGTGCGGATGGCCGGCATGGCTGCTGCGTGCGGGGTCGGTGGGCATGTCCATGGGCGTCATTCCCGCCCAGCTTGGGGGCGGTGACTGTCATGCTTCCCGTGACCACCGTGTCCGTGGAACAGATGCATCAGCGGGCAGGCCAACAGCAGCAGGTAGGGCCAGCTACCCGCCACATGGTTCCAGTGTTCGCGCAGCAGATAGAAGCCAGCGATCGGCGCCACCATCAGCAGCGCAGCGCCCCAGGTGCGGGGCTTGCGGTGAGCCGATTCAGGCATCGATGCGTCGTGATTTGCGGCATGGTCCATGCAGATCTCCTTCGATGCGTGGTGCGGGTGTCCACGCTGAACCAGCATGGACCTTCCAGTCGTCGGAATGTCAAGTGCGGTCACGTCTTTCGGCATCCGTCCCCAGCACGGTCTTGCGTTCTTCGTACTGCTGCGGGGTGATCTCGCCTGCGGCGAGGCGCCGCTGCAAAACGGCACTCGGGCTCTCGTGGCCTGCCGATCAGGTGCTTGCGGTGCCCAGTGCCGAGCGGACCCTCTCCAGCCGGGATCGCACGTCCTGAGCGACCGCCGCCACTTCGGGGTTGCTGGTCATCTGCAGCACGGCCACCGGGTCCATGAAGCCGACGACAAGGCCACCGTCTGGCGCTTCACGCACGACCACGTTGCAGGGCAGCAGCAGCCCGATGTCGGGCTCGGCCGACAGCGCACGATGGGCCAGCGGCGGGTTGCACGCGCCCAGGATGCGGTAGGGCAGGCCATCAATGCCGAGCTTGGCCTTCATCGTCGCCTGGACGTCGATTTCGGTCAGGATCCCGAAGCCTTCGGCCTTCAGCGCATCGGTCACCCTGGCCACGGCCTGCGCGAAGTCCTGCCTCGGCAGGACACAGTGGAATCCATAGCTCGAGGATGCAGGCGGACGGGTCGCGGCAAGCATGCTGTTCATGGCATCGCCCTCACTTGACCGTCGATGCCGGCGGCATCCGGTCGGTCATCATGTCCATCATCATCTGCATCATGGCCATATGGTCGGCCATCATCTGGTGGCGCTTGGCCATGTCGGCCGGCATGCCCTTGCCATGGTCCATGCCTGCCATGGGCGCCGCGCTGCCCGACGAACCCATCATGCCCGTGCCGCCCATACCGCCAGCGCCGTGCATGGAGTGCATCTCTTTCATCATGGCCATGCCACCCTGCATCGCCTTCATGTGATCGGCCATCAGGGCCTGGCGTTCTGCGGGCGAGCTGGCGTTCACCATTTTCTGGTGCATCTCCTGCATGGCCTTCATGCGCGAATCCGACGCTGCCATGGTTCCGGCGGCGCCCATTGCCATGGGTGGCGTGCTGGCGGAGGGTGACGCGACATTCGTCGTGCCGGGATTCGCGCAGGCCGTCGCGAGGGCGGCGACCGACAAGGCCACGAAGGTGCGAAGGGTGGTCATGATGAACTCCTGTCGAGTTGGGTTGACTGCTGGTCGCCACGCCGCCTGGCGGCCGCGGTGAATACCGCATTCGTGACATCGCTTGCGCAACGCGAGCGAATTCGTGCGAGTGAACGCGGACGGCTGAAACTACGATCAAACGTCGCTGGCGTCTGTGCGGCACCGAACACGCCGGATGCTTCGCGCAGCGCTGCACCGCAGCATGTGTCGATCCAGGCTGCGGGCGCTTGATGTGCATCAAGGCGCCCGCAATCTGATCGCTCAGCGACAGCAGCAGCCGCTGCGCGGCGCCGGTTGCCCCACCGCCATCGCAGCGTCGGCGATCGGCACAGGTGTGTAGCCGGCCTCACGTATGGCGTCGCTCAGCTGGGACCTGTCCGACTGGGTGGGCTCAATCTGTACCCGGTGCGTTGCCAAGTCGGCAGTGACCTGGGCGCCCTGGTCGATCGCGCGGACAGCCTGGGTGATGCTGCTGACGCAATGTCCGCAGGTCATGTCCTGGACTTCAAAGGTGACCATCTTGCTCTTTCGTTGGTTTTCGATGAGCCGACTTTCATCCTTCCCACCGTGGGAGGGTCAAGCAATTTTGGCGATCACCGTTCAGCCTGCATGTTGGCGTGGCCGGCTTGACCTTGCCATGGCTGGAAGGTCTAGACTGATCTGCAATCAATGAACAGACAGGATGGCGCCATGATGAACATCGGTCACGCAGCGAGCGCGTCGGGCATGTCGGCCAAGATGATTCGCCGCGACGAAGAGTTGGGTCTGCTGCATGCCGCACGACGCCTCGTGCATTGCTGTCACGAGGACGATCGGCCGGAGTGCCCCATCCTGGACGGTCGTGCGGGCGCAGTCACATTCTTGTCGGCGGCATACACCACCCAGCGCCGTGCATCTCGTCTGAGGAAAACACGATGAAGCGCCGAACCGTTCTCACCTCGCTCGCCGCCGCCGCGGCCGCCCTGTCACTTCCTGTGGTGGCGAAGGAGGCCTTGCCGCAGGTACAGGTCTTCAAGAACCCGAGTTGCGGCTGTTGTGGTGCCTGGGTGGACCACATGAAGGCTGCCGGCTTCTCCGTGGACGTGACCGAGGTCGACGACACCTCGGTCGCGCGCAGGAAATACGGGCTGCCCGACAGGTTTGGCAGTTGCCACACGGCGATCGTGGGCGGTTATGTCGTGGAAGGCCATGTGCCCGCCAACGACGTGAAGAAGCTGCTGGCGATGAAGCCAGTGGCCGTCGGCCTTGCGGTGCCGGGGATGCCTGTCGGCTCGCCCGGCATGGAAATGGGCTCCCGCAGGGACCCCTACCAGGTTCTGCTCGTCGCCAAGGATGGCCGCGAGCGTGTCTTCTCCAACTACAACTGAATCAAGGACCTCACCATGAAGATTTCATCTCTCTTTGCCGCTACGGCTCTCGCTTTGTCTGGCACGGCGTTCGCACAAACGTCGGCTGCCGATCACGCTGCGCATCACCCCGCTGGTGCATCGGCGCCCGCTTCGACCCCGCCGATGGCCGACGGCGAGGTCCGCAAGATCGACAAGGAGCAAGGCAAGGTCACGCTCAAGCACGGCCCGATCGCCAGCCTCGACATGCCCGGCATGACGATGGTGTTCAAGGTCGCTGACCTGAAGATGCTCGACACCCTCAAGCAGGGCGACAAGGTGAAGTTCGAGGCCGACAAGGTCGACGGCGCCATCACCGTGACGGCCATCGAAGTGGCGAAGTGAGGTCGCCTCTCGAGGCTGTCCGGCTGGCGTAGACCATGCCGAGGCGCCTGCAAGCGCTGACCTGGACTCCGGAGTTCAACGTCGCGCTGTTCGCGTTCCCGCTGAACCTGCCGTGGGAGCTGTGGCAGGTGCCGCTGTTCGAGCACATGCCCCTGGCACCCCACTGGGAGGCTGTGAAGACCTGCAGCCGGGCGGCGGCCGGCGATGCCGTGATTGCCTTGGTGGCCTACTGGGCCGTGGCGCTGGTCGTGCGCCATCGCGGCTGGGTGGTCGTGCCCACGGCATCCAGGGTGCTGGGATTCACGGTTTGCGGTTTGGCGATCACCATCGCCATCGAGCGGCTCGCGCTGGGCGGGCTCTGGATGCAGGACTGGTCGTACTCGCCACTCATGCCGGTCGTGCCCGGTCGCGGTGTCGGGCTGTCGCCCCTGGTCCAGTGGCTGGTTCTGCCGCCGCTGCTGATCTGGCTGGTGCGGAGGCAGCTCACGTCGAGCATGTCCAGGTGACGAGACATCTCGCTGACCGCATCGGCCCGCACGTTGAGCGATGGGCGGCCGGCATTAGGACGGCGCCGACGCCAACGACCCAAGCCGGTTTCAGTGGGACGATCGATTCGACCCGTCGTGCCTGAACGCCAGTGCCAGGCTGAGGACGAGCGGTATCGCGGCACCGATGCATGCCGCAGCCAGCACGTCCGTCGGCCAGCGCACCCCGAGGACAAGGCGCGAGAGCGCCACGAGCATCGTCCAGACCAAGGCGGCGCCGATGGCCCATGTGCCGCATGCCGGCCTCAGTCGCATCGTGGCCAGCACGCAGGCCGCGGCCGTTGCAGCGACGACAAGCGTGTGACCGCTCGGGAATCTCGAGCCGGCGCACCACTCTGATGGCCAGAGTGCTGGACGTGCCCGACCCACCCAGGCCTTCACGACGTACACCAACCCCGATCCGATCAACGCCGACGCAGCCAGCAAGGAGGCTTCGTGGCGATGGCGGGACCAGAGCCGCTGCTGAATCCTGCCCAGGGCCAACAACGCCAGCGCCTGGTCAGCGCGTGCGGGCGCAGAAGGACGGTCGCGCAGTCGGCAGGACCCAATGCCTGCGCCTGTCATGACGCCGTCACAAGAGGGCCCTATTATTCGATAATAGTAGAAATATGGGCCGGTAGGTCCAATCCCGTTTACTGAGAGTGGATCGACATGAGAGTTGGCATCAACGGAATGGGCCGCATCGGCCGTCTCGCACTGCGTGCTGCGATGGGTGCCGCCGAACGGCCCGCGGATGATCCCCGCGCCGGGAATCGGTTGGAGGTCGTGCACCTCAACGAACTCAAGGGCGGCGCTGCCGCGACCGCGCACCTGCTCGCCTTCGACAGCGTACAGGGCCGCTGGCGCGCGGACATCTCTGATGAGGGCGACACTGCCGTTCGCATCAACGACCGCAAGCTAGCTTTCTCCCACCACGCCACATCAGCCGAGATCCCTTGGGGCGACCTCGGCGTCGATCTGGTCCTCGAATGCACTGGCAAGTTCCTTACACCTGAAACCATCCAGGGCCACCTCGACCGTGGCGCCAAGCGAGTCATCGTCGCGGCGCCGGTGAAAGTCGGCAACGTGCTGAACATCGTTGTCGGCATCAACCACCACCTTTACGACCCGGCGCTGCACCGCATCGTCACGGCCGCTTCCTGCACCACCAACTGTCTGGCCCCCGTGGTCAAGGTCGTGCACGAAGCCCTGGGCATCCGCCACGGCCAGATCACCACCATCCACGACCCGACCAACACCAACCTGATGGTCGATGCGCCGCACAAGGACCTGCGCCGAGCACGCAGCGCGATGCTGAGCCTGGCGCCCACGACCACCGGCAGCGCCACCGCCATTGCGCTGATCTACCCCGAGCTCAAAGGCAAGCTCAACGGCCACGCCGTGCGCGCGCCAGTGCTCAACGCGTCGCTGACCGACTGCGTGTTCGAGTTGAAGCGCGAGACCACAGCCGACGAAGTGAACCGCCTTTTCGCCGAGGCGGCGAAGGGCTCGCTGGCCGGCATCCTGGGCTATGAGGAGCGACCCCTTGTCAGCGCCGACTACGCCCGTGACACCCGGTCCTCGATCATCGACGCGTTGTCCACCATGGTCACCGACGGCACGATGCTGAAGGTCTACGCCTGGTACGACAACGAAATGGGCTACGCCTGCCGCATGGTGGACTTGGCGTGCCACATGGACAGCCTCGGCCTGTAGAACGCCATGGGAGCCATCACGCCCTCGCCGGGCTCGCCCGTCGCCGCGCCATCCAACGGCGCGCGCAACTACGCCATCGTGACCGCCGCGTACTGGGGCTTCACGCTCACCGACGGCGCACTGCGCATGTTGGTGCTGCTGCACTTCTACCGGCTCGGCTATTCGCCGTTCACGCTGGCCTTCCTGTTCCTGCTGTACGAGGCGATGGGCGTGGTGGCCAACCTGATCGGCGGATGGCTGGCCACGCGCTACGGCATCCAGCGCATGCTGACAGTAGGCCTGTGCACGCAGATCACTGGCTTCCTATTGCTGTCTCAGCTGTCACCCAGTTGGACCTTGACGATGTCGGTGGCATGGGTCGTGTTGTCGCAGGGTGTCTGCGGCATCGCGAAGGACCTGACCAAAACGGCCAGCAAGTCGGCGATCAAGCTCACGGCCAGCACTGCATCGGGCCAGTTGTTCAAGTGGGTCGCCTGGTTTACCGGCAGCAAGAACGCCATGAAGGGTGTGGGCTTTTTCCTCGGCGGGCTGCTGCTAGACAAGCTTGGCTTCCAGGTCTCGCTGTGGACGATGGCTGGGCTGCTGTCGCTGGTTCTGGCCGGTGTCGTCACCTTCGTGCCGCCGCTGATGGGCAAGGCCAAGGCCTCGAAGTCGGCCAAGGAACTGTTCGCGAAGAACCGGGCCATCAACCTGCTGGCTGCCGCGCGCGTAGCGCTGTTCGGTGCGCGCGATGTCTGGTTCGTCGTCGGCGTACCGGTGTTCCTGTACGCCTCGGGCTGGACCTTCACCATGGTCGGAGGATTCCTGGCTTCATGGACCATCGGCTATGGCCTAGTGCAGGCGCTCGCGCCTGCGCTGGTGAAGCGCAGCGATGACGGTTCGAGCAACGAGGTCCCCGCCGCGCGGCTGTGGTCAGCGCTGCTGGCCGTGGTGCCCATCGCCCTGGCCATCGCGGTGGGGCTGAAAGTTCCACACCTGGAATGGGTGGTTGTCGGCGGGCTGGGCGTGTTCGGCTTCGCCTTCGCCGTCAACTCCTCGGTCCATTCGTACCTGATCCTGGCCTACGCCGGCTCGGAGAAGGCGGCCGAGGATGTGGGCTTCTACTATGCCGCCAACGCCCTGGGACGCTTCTTCGGCACTCTGCTTTCGGGGCTGCTGTACCAGTGGGGCGGCCTGTTGTTCTCGCTGAGCGGCTCGGCCGCGATGCTCATCATCTGCTGGCTGATCACGCTCGCACTTCCCGACAAGTTGGCTGCCGATACGACGAATGGCTCGAAGGCCGCGTTGGACCAGAGCCCGAATCTCACGCTCGTTCCTGCCGCTGCATCGACGAACAGCATCGCGTCTTCCATCGATCAAGCACGTTGAGTCTCATGGCCACATCCGCAACCAAAACCAGGCCGGCCCCTCGCAAAGCGGCGCCGCTGATGGAAGAAAAGGCAGCCGTCGCCTCCCTCGCGGCGCTAGCTCAGGGCATGCGACTGCGCATCCTCCGTACCCTGGTCGGCGCGGGGCCGCAAGGGCTGACGCCCGGGTCGCTGTCGGCCACGCTCGACGTGCCCGCTTCGACGCTGTCCTTCCACCTGAAGGAGTTGCTGTACTCGGGCCTCGTCTCGCAGGAGCGTGAAGGCAGAAACCTGATCTACCGCCCATCGCTTGAGCAGATGAATGCGCTGCTGACCTACCTGACGGCTCACTGCTGCCAGGGGGCCGATGGCAGTTGCGATGTGGGTTCGCCCCCCGGCTGCACGACCTGCTGATCCACCCCTTCCCCGCGAATCCGCCCCATCTACCCGCCCAGGAGCACCTCATGAGCGACAAGATCTACAACGTTCTCTTCGTCTGCACCCACAACTCGGCCCGGTCCATCATGGCCGAAGGCCTGCTGAATAGCATGGGCGGCGGCAGGTTCAAGGCGTTCTCGGCCGGCAGCCAGCCGGGCGGGACCGTGAACCCCTTCGCTCTCAAGACGCTGACGACCTTGCGCATTCCGACCGACGGTTATCGCTCGAACTGATGCTCGCATTGCCCTTGCGCTCGCTGGACAAGATGGCAATCCAGCGCGAAATCAAAGACATCGGGACTCGCTGACGCGACGACGACAAGATGTCCACTGCCAGGCTGCATGGTCGATCACCGCGCTGCTCGCGACGCTGGTGCTGCTCTTCGCGTGGCCGTCTGTCGGCGGGCGAAGGTCGCTTCGACGGCGCGCTTCAGTTCCGCATCGTCGAGCGTGTCGTCGCGCAGCAGCAGGGCGAGGTCGAAGAAGTCCTTCATGCGGGTGTTGGTCATGCCCAGCACGGTCACGGCGTGCAGTTTCTCGGCGACGACCGTGGCCTTTGGGTAGGCGCGCAATGTCGGTGCGGGGACGTCGGGCAGCAGAGTCGGGTAGGCGATGGACTGTGCCGCCGGCGTGACGGCATCGCCGAAGCCGATGTCGATCTGCAGGGACAGGCGGGCGCCGTCGAGGGTGGCGCGTAGGTCGATTCGCACGCCGCCGTAGCCGGCATCCTTGCGGATCGGGCTGCCCGCGACCGACGTTGGATCGAAGACGACGCCGTCGTCCACTGCAATGCTGGCGATCGATCGGAAGACGTCGACCAGCGTCGGTACGTCGTCAGGGCCGAAGCCCAGCAGATCGGCGTCGCGTGTCGGCCGGTGCGGCTGGCCGTACCAGAGTTGGAACAGCAGTGCACCCTTGAGCAGGAAGTTCGGCGCGCGTTCCGAGATCGACAGCCGGTACAGCACGCGTTCCAGGCCGTACCGGGGCAGTGTCAGGTTGAAGTCCTGCTTCGACGTGTCGGTGTGCTGCTTGAGCCTGGCGCGGATCGACGCGGCACGGTTGGCGGTCATGCCGTGATGGCCTCGATGTAGGGGCGCATGACATTGGCCACACGCCCGCGCGTGGCGTGGCGCCAGAGGTCGTCCAGCGTGAACTTGCGCTGGGTCCAGCCGTCGCGCAGTGTTTCCAGTGCCACATCCGGGCCGATCTTGTTGCGGAACCGGAAGCAGTCGACGATGGTCCGGGCAGCGTTGAAGACCGGCACCTCGACGCCGTCGATCTTCAGGCGATCGACGCCCTCGGCGAGGGCTTCATCCGACATCCGCACGACCCGGATTGCGGGCTGGTCGAGCCGAGGGCTCACCATGTGCGGCGGGATTGCGATCCAGACCTCGTGGGGGGCCTGGGTGCCGATCTCGTGGACCCTTAGGGCCGACAGCAGGCAGACCACGCCCTTGGGCACACGCGCCGAGACTTCCGCCAGTGAGCGGTGCTCGCTCATCTCGGCGCCGGGCAGACCGTAGAGGCCGCGCGCCACGCGTTCGAGCTTGCCGGCCTGCACCAGGCGCGTCAGGGCGATGGTTGGTAGGCCGTGCTGCGTCACGTCACGCGCGCGCAGCAGCTTCCGGGCGCGCGCGAGGCGCAGCACCTGCTGTTCGTGGGTGGAGGCGGTTGCCTTCATGGGTGAATTGTGTTGCTAAAAGACTGTGAAGGTCAATGACTACAGTAATAACGCAACGTCGATGTTCGTAACCTCCTGGGTTCCAGTTGCATCGAAGGACGACGCTCATTCGGGGCTACGCACTGCCGAGCAGGTCGTCGATGGACGCTACGGTGACGGTGTTGCCGATGGCACGTGCGAGTGCGGGGTCCATGCAGACGAAGGCATCCGCCTGAAGTTGGGTCAGGGCGATGTACTCGGCCACGAAGGTGTCGGGCCAGCCGAGTTGGTCGGCAATCTTCCAGGCAAGGCTCTGCAGCACGCGGTCGCCCAGGAGGCGCAGCCTAAGGCCACGCAGGTGGTCGAGCTGGTGCTCGGCGGTCTTTCGGTCGCCAGCAGCTGGTGCTTGGCCGGCACAACGGCCTGCAGCTGGGCCAGTTGCAAGGCGACATCGGGGCCGATCACAAATCTTGTCACTGCGTCGCACTCGGCGGTGAGTTCATAGCCCGGTCGCCCGCAGCTGTGGTCTTGCGGGTGGGCGCGCTGGACACCACGGCGACTCGTGTCGTGCTGAAGGGCGTGGCGAGGTCGTTCCGGATGGCGAGCAGACTTCACCGAGCCGCTGCACGGTGGGCACTTCGAGCTGCAGGGCCTTCTCGGCCTGCTTGGCTGCCGTGACGTCGATGCCGCGCTCGATCTGTGCTCGATCCCGCCGTACCTGCTCGCGCGCATCCTTGAGCGACAGCTCAGGGTAACGCCCGAGCACCTTCTCCTTGGAGCGCCCGTTCAGTCGGTAGCGAAGGATCCACGAGGCCTTGCCGGCCTGCGCTGCGATGGTGCTGGCGACGAAGGTCAGGCCTTCGCCCACGCCGCGGCCTACAGCACCGGCAGCGAGCCAGGCCTTGATCTCGCGGTCAGTGATCGGTCGTTGCTGTCTGCTCATGTCCCATAGGCTCCTGTACGGCTGTGGGGTTTTTGATCGGATGAACGCCTCAGAAGCGGCGCGAACCCCAAAAACCCCACAACAAACCCCACAGGTTGCGCGCGCTTCGCTGCGACGCCCTGGGACGGCTCGGGACAAAACATCCTTACACGACAGTGTGGTAGCTCATTTCAGGGGACCGTCTGGGACCCCCTGAAAAGCTACTCAATGTTCTGCACCTGCTCCCGCAGCTGCTCCACCGCCACCTTCATCTCCACCGATATGTTGGTCAGCTCCAGCGCCGCGGACTTCGAGCCCAGCGTGTTGGCCTCGCGCTGCAGCTCCTGGATCAGGAAGTCCAGCCGCTTGCCGACCTCGCCACCCTTGGCGAGCAGCCGCTCGACCTCGTCCAGGTGCGCGCGCAGCCGCGCCAGTTCCTCGGCCACGTCGACGCGGATCGCAAACGCCGCGGCTTCGTTCAGCGCACGTTCGCGCATCGCCTCGCTGGGCACGCTGGCGGACGCGTTGGCCTGCGCGAGCGCGTCGTTCCAGCGTTCGAGAAAACGCTGCTGCTGGCGCGCCACCACGGCGGGCACCAGCGGTTCGGCCTGTGCGGCGAGTTCGCGCAGCCGCTGCACCCGCTCCATCAGCACCACCACGAGCCGCTCGCCTTCGCGTGCGCGTGCCTCGCGCAGCCCGTCGATGGCCACCCTCGCCGCCGCCAGGCCGGCCTCGTCGTAGCGCAGCGAACTGCCCTGGCCGCGGCACCATTGAAGCACCTCGTTGACCGACAGCGCACGTGCCTCGGGCAGCCAGCTGCGCACGGTGGATTCGAGCCGCATCAGCCGGTTGAGCTGATCCGGCGCAGGCGGCGGCAGGCTGCCCTCGGCATCGCTCGAGGTGTTGGCGCGCAACTCGACCTTGCCGCGGCGCAGCGCCTGGGTGAGCAATTCGCGCAGTGCGGGTTCCAAGCTTCTCAGCTCTTCGGGCAAGCGGAAACCGAGGTCCAGAAAGCGCCCGTTCACCGAGCGGATTTCCACGCTCACCGAGCCGCTGGCGGCACCTTCGGTCGGGGCGTCCGACGAGGCCGTCGCATACCCCGTCATGCTATAAACCGTCATCGCTTGCAGCCCCATCGCGTTACGCGTTTCGGGCCCGTCGAGCCCTTTCAACACACCCCCACCTGCGCGCACGATTATGTCGAAGGCTAAACCTGCCCCGTTGCCGTCGGGCACCGTGGTCGGTGGCTACACGATCGTGAAGAAGCTCGCATCCGGGGGCTTCGGCGTGGTCTACCTCGCCGAAGGCGAGGGCT
This sequence comes from Rubrivivax sp., assembly GCA_031400795.1. Classification (GTDB taxonomy): domain Bacteria; phylum Pseudomonadota; class Gammaproteobacteria; order Burkholderiales; family Burkholderiaceae_C; genus Rubrivivax. The sequence goes on from JANNQO010000070.1 coordinate 13,795, forward strand.
CGCAGATGGTGGCGGTGAAGGAGTACCTGCCCTCGTCGCTGGCCGAGCGCAGTGCCGGTGAGTTGACGCCGCGCGTCAAGCCCGACAAGCAGCCGCTGTACCGCCTGGGCCTGAAGAGTTTCTTCGAAGAAGGCCGCAGCCTCGCGCAGATCAGCCACCCGAGCGTGGTCTCGGTGCTGAACTTCTTCCGCGAGAACGAAACCGTCTACATGGTGATGAACTACCTGCAGGGCGACACGCTGCAGGATTTCATCGTCACCGCGCGCGACCTGAAGCGCGACAAGGTGTTCCGCGAAAGCACCATCCGCAGCCTGTTCGACGAGATCCTGCGCGGCCTGCGCATCGTGCACCAGCACAAGATGCTGCACCTGGACATCAAGCCGGCCAACATCTTCATCACTAACGACAACAAGGCGGTGATGCTCGACTTCGGCGCGGCGCGCGAGGTGCTGAGCAAGGAAGGCAACTTCATCCGCCCGATGTACACGCCGGGTTTCGCCGCACCCGAGATGTACCGGCGTGACGGCACGCTGGGCCCGTGGACCGACATCTACGCGATCGGCGCCTGCATCTACGCCTGCATGCAAGGCTACCCGCCCAACGACGCGCCGCAGCGGCTGGAGAAAGACCGCCTGGCGCTGTCGCTGTCACGCCTGCGCAATGTCTACTCCGACAACCTCATCGAGGTCACCGAGTGGTGCATGTCGCTGGACCCGCTGTCGCGCCCGCAAAGCGTGTTCGCGCTGCAGAAGGAACTGGCGCGCGAGACCGAGCGCCGCTACACCAAGCTGAGCTTCTCGGAGCGGCTGAAGCTGCAGCTCGAGACGATCAAGAACGGCGGGTCCAAGCCTTGAAGTTCTCGGTCTACCAGGTGAGCCGCAAAGGTGGCCGCGAGAAGAACGAAGACCGCATGGGCTATTGCTACACGCGCGATGCGGGCTTGTTCGCGCTGGCTGACGGCATGGGCGGGCACCCCGAGGGCGAGGTGGCCGCGCAGATCGGTTTGCAGACCTTGGCGGCGCTCTTTCAACGCCAGGCAAGACCGCGGCTGGCCGACCCGCTGCGCTTTCTGCATGACTCGATCATGTCCGGCCACCACCAGCTGCTGCGCTATGCCAGTTCGCGCGCGCTTCCCGACACGCCGCGCACCACCTTGGTGGCTTGCGTGCTGCAAGGCAATGCCGCGTACTGGGCGCATTGCGGTGATTCGCGGCTGTACCTGTTGCGCGGCGACAAGCTGATCGCGCGCACGCGCGACCACTCCTACTCCGAGCTGCAGGACGCGATGGCGCATGTCGTGCCGATCGGCGAGCGCTTCAACCGCAACGTGCTCTTCACCTGCCTGGGCAGCCCGGGCAAGCCGGTGGTCGACACCGCGGGTCCGATGCTGATGCAGCCCGGCGACCGTGTGCTGCTGTGCTCCGACGGCCTGTGGGGCAGCGTCACCGACACGCAGATCACACGCCAGATGGCCCAGGTGCCGATCAGCGACGGCGTGCCCGAGATCGTCGAGATGGCGCTGCGCGAAGCCGGGCCGAAAAGCGACAACGTCACCGTGCTGGCGGTGGAATGGGAAAGCACCGAGGAAGGCGACAGCGCCAGCGGCGTCTCCACGCAGTCGCTGCACGACGACGTGTTCGCGTCGACCATCCAGGCCAGCATGGCCGACACACCGCTGGACGAACTCGACGACGCCGAGATCGAACGCTCGATCCGCGAGATCAACGAGGCGATCCAGCGCTCATCGCAGAAGCGGCGCTGATCGTCGCGCCCACGAGGTTCCCCATGAGTTTCGAGAGAAGCGGCGGCCGTGCAGCCGATGCGCTGCGCCCGGTGCGACTGCAACGCGCCTACACCTGCCATGCCGAAGGCTCGGTGCTGGTGTCGTTCGGCCAGACGCAGGTGCTGTGCACGGCGTCGGTGGAAGAAAAGGTGCCGCCGCACAAACGCGGCAGCGGCGAAGGCTGGGTCACCGCCGAGTACGGCATGCTGCCGCGCAGCACGCACACGCGCAGCGACCGCGAAGCGGCGCGCGGCAAACAAAGCGGCCGCACGCAGGAGATCCAGCGCCTGATCGGGCGCAGCCTGCGCAGCGTGTTCGACCTCGCGGCCCTGGGCGAGCGCAGCATCCTGATCGACTGCGACGTGCTGCAGGCCGACGGCGGCACGCGCACCGCGGCGATCACCGGCGCTTTTGTCGCCGCGCAGGACGCGGTGAACTGGCTCATCGCGCGGGGCAAGATCGCTGCGTCGCCGGTACGCGACGCCGTGGCGGCGGTGTCGGTGGGCATCGTGCAGGGCACGCCGCTGCTGGACCTCGAGTACATCGAAGACTCGGCCTGCGACACCGACATGAACGTGGTCATGACCGGCGCCGGGCACTACGTGGAAGTGCAGGGCACGGCCGAGGGCGCGGCGTTCAGCAAGGCCGAGATGGATCGGCTGCTCGCGTTGGCCGACCAGGGCATCCGCGAGCTGGTGGCGCTGCAGAGGGCTGCGCTGGCGGCGTGAGGCCATGAGGCTGGTGCTGGCGTCGAACAATGCGGGTAAGCTGATCGAGCTGCGCGTGCTGTTCGATGGGCTAACGATCGAGTTGATCGGCCAGGCCGAGTTGGGCATACCGGAGGCCGACGAGCCGCATGGCACTTTTGTCGAGAACGCTTTGGCCAAGGCGCGGCAGGCGGCGCGCGCCAGCGGTGGCGCCGCGATCGCCGACGACTCGGGGCTGTGCGTCGACGCGCTGGGCGGTGCGCCGGGCGTGGTCTCGGCGCATTTCGCCGCGGCGCCGCCGATCGACGCTGATCGCGAGGCGAGGCGCCGCGCGCAGGACGCTGCGAACAATGCGCTGCTGCTGCAAGGTCTGGCCGGGCAGGCCGACCGCCGCGCGGCTTTCGTCAGCACACTGGTCGCGCTGCGCCACGTCGGCGACCCCGAGCCGCTGATCGCATCCGGCCGCTGGCCAGGTGAGATCCTGACTGAAGCACGCGGCGCCGGCGGCTTCGGCTACGACCCGCTGATGTTCATCCCCTCGCTGGCCTTCAGCGTGGCCGAACTCGACGCGGCGACGAAGAATCGCCTCAGCCACCGCGCGCTCGCGGCAGCGCAGATGCGTGAGCTCCTGCGCACGCAGTGGCGTGTGACGTGAGCACCTCGGCCCCAATTCGCCTGCACCGACCGGGCGAGCTGTCGCTGTCGGCACTGCCGCCGCTATCGCTGTACGTGCACCTGCCGTGGTGCCTGAAGAAGTGCCCGTACTGCGACTTCAATTCGCACGCGTGGAAGTCCGGCGATGCGCTGCCCGAGGCGCAGTACCTCGACGCCCTGCGCGCCGACCTTGAAGCATCGTTGCCGCTGGTCTGGGGCCGCCGGATCATCAGCGTCTTCATCGGCGGCGGCACGCCCAGCCTGTTTTCGTCCGAGTCCATCGAGCGATTGATCGGTGACATCCGCGCGCGGCTGCCTCTCGAGCCCGGCTGCGAGATCACGCTGGAGGCCAACCCCGGCACCTTCGAGCGCGAACGCTTTCGCGCTTTCGCGCAGGCGGGTGTGACGCGGCTGTCGATCGGCGTGCAGAGTTTCGACGACCGCCACCTGCAGGCCATCGGCCGAGTGCACGACGCCGCGCAGGCGCGTGCTGCCGTCGAAGAAGCGGCGCAGGCTTTCCAGACCTTCAATATCGACCTGATGTACGCACTGCCTGGGCAGACGCTGCACGACCTGGAACATGACTTGGCGCAGGCACTGGCCTTCGCACCGCCGCACCTGTCGATCTACCACCTCACGCTCGAGCCCAACACCTGGTTCGCCGCGCACCCGCCGCAGCTGCCCGACCACGACACCGCCAGCGCGATGCTCGATCTGATCGTGCAGCGCACCGAAGCCGGCGGCTTGCAGCGCTACGAGGTCTCGGCCTTCGCACGCGCCGGCCACCGCTGCCAGCACAACCTGAACTACTGGCGCTTCGGCGACTATCTGGGCATTGGCGCCGGCGCGCATGGCAAGCTGAGTTTTCCGCAGCGCATCGTGCGCCAGGTGCGCTGGCGCGAGCCGCAGGCCTACCAGCAGCAGGCCCTCGCCGGCACGGCACTGTCCAATCAACACGAGGTGGCGCCGGGCGATCTGCCGTTCGAGTTCATGCTCAATGCCTTGCGGCTGCGCGAGGGTTTCGAGCTGCGCCTCTTCAGCGAACGCACCGGTCAGTCGGTGGCGGCGATCGACGCGCCGCTGCAACGTGCCATCGAGCGCGGCTGGCTCGAGCGCCGCGACCAGCGCATCAAGCCGACGGTGCGGGGTTTCGATTTCTTGTCCGACGTGCAGCAGCTCTTCCTGGCGTGACCCGCGGGGTTCTGGCGCGATCCATGGCGCGATAGGGGCGCAAGCGGCGTTGCGCGCCGCGTTCGACGGCCTGCACGAGGGCAACGCCGTCCGCTTCGGTCTGCGGCCGCTAGAACTGTCCGCCTGGAGGGAGCAGGTGCAGCCCTCCTGAGTGCGGTTTCCATCACGACGGCGCGCGGCTGCGAGGGTTGGTTCGGCGCGTCGCAGCGGGCTTCGCCACGCTCGTGGCCAGCACCGCGGGCAGCCCGTCGAGCGAGCGCGCCATCTCGTCATGCAGCCACGCGCGCAGCGCCACCAGCGGCGGCCAGTCGGCCAGCTCGGGCGGGTAGACGAGCCAGAACGCGAAGGCCCGGTCGTCGGGCAATGCCAGTGGCGACAGCCGCACCAGCCGGCCGGCGCGCAGCGCGTCAGCCGCGAACAGCTCGCGCGCCAGGCCGATGCCGATGTCCTGTTCCACCGCTTGCAAGAGCAGACCCGCGTCGTTGAACACCGCCACCGGTCGGATGGCGGGCACGCAGCAATCGAGCGCGAACCAGCGCTCCCACAGCTCGGCGTCGCCGAGTAGCGGCTCGTTGGCCAGCGATGCCGTGACGTTGCCGCGCAGCCGCCGCGCCGCAGCCGGCGAGCCCACCGCGATCAGCGGTGAATCGATGAGCCGCTCGCTGGTCAGGCCGCGCCACTGCCCGCTGCCCTGGCGCAGCGCGACGTGAAAGCCTTCGCGCACGATGTCGACCACACGCTGTGCGGCCTCCAGCTCCATGCTCAAATCGGGATGCTGCTCGCGCCACGAGGCCATGCGCGGCAGCAACCAGCGCTGCGCGAACGAAGGCAGCAGCGTGATGCGCAACGTGTGCGCCTGCCCGGCCGCGGCTGCCGCCGCAGCACGCATGCCCTCGTGCAAGCGGTCCAGTGCCGGCTCCACGGCGCGCTGCAAGGCCGCGCCGGCGGCGTTCAGCACCACGCGGCGGCCGCGCCGGTCGAACAGCTGCAAGCCGAGCTGGCCTTCGAGCAGCGCGATCTGCTGGCTCACGGCGCTGGCGGTGAGGTGCAGTTCGTCGGCCGCTTCGCGCAGGTTCTGGCGCTTGGCCACGGCGCGGAAGGCGGGCAAGGTTTGCAGGGGCAAGCGGGCCATTGTTAATCGATGCTTCACAGAAAGGCCAGAAACTATCGCTTCACGCGGCGTTTTTGTCCAGATACGCTTACCAGCACGATCAATCCCCTGCCGGAGTCTGTGATGAGCGCCTACCGCCTGCCCCTGCCGATCCCGACCCACCCAAGCGGGTGGCAACGCGCGCTGCAGCGCTTGCAAGAAGCCTGGTCCGAGCGCCGCCGCCGCGTGGCAGCGAGCGATGCCGTGCTCAGCGACTGGTACGCGCTGCGCGACCTGCCGCAATCGCTGCAACGCGACATCGGCGTGCCCGAGGCGCTGCGCGAGCATGGCCGGCAGCTGCGCGAGCGCGATGCGCTCTGGATTCAGATCTGACAACCAACGCGCAGCGCCAACGCACGTCGTCCGCAGTGCGCTGCCGGCGCGCTGCGGTTCGACGAGGCGCGCGCCGACGCGCTCGCCGCACTGCGAGGACCCGAAGAGCGCGGCCAACACCGGCCAAATCGTGCCTGCCGCGGCAGGGTGCGCTGCTAGACTTTCCCGGTCATTCGTGCTTGCGCCCTACCTTCGTCACCGCCCGTGAACCCGCCGCCTTTGCCGTCATCGCTGCAGCTGGACGTGGCGCTGCAGCTGCTGCAGCAGTCGGGCCACGCGCTGCCGGGCGGCGAGGTAGGCTCGCCCGATTGGCTGCAAGGCGTCATCGACGCGCTGGTCGAGATCTCCTCGAAGGACGCGCTCACCGGTCTGGCCAACCGGCGCAGTTTCGAGGTCGCGCTGGCGCGCGAGCTGGATCGTGTGGCGCGCAACGGCGAGCCGGCGCTGCTGCTCACGCTGGACATCGATCACTTCAAGGCCGTCAACGACACGCACGGCCACAACGCCGGTGATCTGGTCATCAAGGCCGTCGCGCGGGCGCTGCAAGACAGCGTGCGCCCGATGGACCTGGTGGCGCGCGTCGGCGGTGAAGAGTTCTCCATCATCCTTCCCAATTGCGGCAACCCCTTCGGCGAGACGGTGGCCGAGCGCATGCGCCGCCGCGTCGAGGCGATGCGCGTGGATATCGCGCAGGGCGGCCCGGCGCAGACGCTGCAGGTCACCGTCAGCATCGGCGGCGCCTTCGCGCCGCAATGGGTGCGCTCCACGCCGACGCTGTGGATCGAGCGCACCGATCAGCAGCTCTACCGCGCGAAGGCCCATGGCCGCAACCTGGTGCGGCTGGAGCCCTCGGCGATCTCGTTGGTGACCAGCGAAGAGCGACGCATGCTGTTCGATCAATTTCAATCGCAGGAACACGAATGAGCGATAGGCGCGTCACCTCGTCGGGGCGGGGCCGGCCTCAGCTCCCCAAGCCAGAGGGGTGGACATGATCCGCTCGAAGATCACCGCGATCACCAGCGGCAAGGGCGGCGTGGGCAAGACCTTCATCGCCGCCAACCTGGCCGCGGCGCTGGCGCGGCTGGGCGAGAAGGTGCTGGTGCTCGACGCCGACCTGGGCCTGGCGAACCTGGACGTGGTGCTGAACCTGCACCCGAAGATCACGCTGCACGACGTGTTCACCGGCCAGCGTGATCTGATGGACGCGATCCTGCCCGCGCCGGGTGGCTTTTCGGTGTTGCTGGCGGGCTCGGGCATGGTCGAGTACTCGCGCCTCACGCCGCACATCCGCGAACAGCTGCAAGGCGTGATCCAGCGCGTCGCGCCGATGTTCGACCGCGTGCTGCTGGACACCGGGGCCGGCATCTCCGACGTGGTGCTCTACACCATCTCGCTGGCCGACGACGTGCTGGTGGTGGCCGCGCCCGAGCCGACCTCGCTGGCCGACGCCTACGCCACCATCAAGGTGCTGGCCACCACGCAAACGCGGCGCACCGTGCAACTGCTCGTCAACCAGGCCAACAAACCCTCCGACGGCCGCAACGTGCGCCAGCAGCTTCAATTGGTGGTGGACCGCTACGTCAACGTCGGCCTGGAGACGCCGCTGCACATCGAGCTGATCGGCACCGTGATGCAGGACAGCGCCGTGCGCGAGGCGGTGCAGCGCCGCCAGCTGCTGCTGCAAACCGCGCCGGGCAGCACCGCGGCGGCGGGCATCGTCGATGCAGCGGCCAGGCTCATGAACCCGTGAGTTAAAAGCTTTCGCGGGTCCTGGATGCCGCGCGAGCTCGACGCGCTGCATGCCGACAAGTTGGTCGAAGCCGTCGGCGATCTCTCGCTGGTGCTCGATGGCGACGGCATGGTGCTCGAAGTCCGCGCGCGCGATCGCGAGCTGCAGAAGCTGGCGCGGCGCGAATGGCGCGGCCGCGCCTGGGTCGACACGGTCACCGCCGACACCCGGGACAAGGTGATCCTTCTTCTCGAGGCCGCGCTCGGCGATGGTGAATCGACCTGGCGCCAGGTGAACCATCCCGCCAAGTCGGGGCCCGACCTGCCGGTGCAGTACATCGCGGTGTGCATTGCCGGCGGGCTGAAGGCGCGCTCGCGAACGCGCATCGTCGCGGTCGGCCGCGATCTGCGCGACAGCTTCATGCTGCAGCGCCGCCTGGTCGAAGCGCAGCAGACGATGGAGCGCGACTACTGGCGCTTTCGCGAAGCCGAGACGCGCTACCGCAACCTGTTCCGGGCCTCCTCCGAAGCGGTGCTGTTCGCCGATGGCGCCACGCTGCGTGTGGTGGAGGCCAACCCCGCGGCGCTGGCCCTGCTGGCCGGCGCGCGCTCACCCAAGCCGATCGGCGCGCCGCTGGGCTCGTTGTTCGCTGCCGAAGCCGCCGAGCCGCTGGCCACCGCGCTGGCCGCGGCGCGTAGCCTGGGCAAGCACGATGCACTCGCGCTGGCGCTGGCCGGCAGCCGGCTCGCGGTGGCCGTCACCGCCACCTCATTCCGCCAGGAGCAGGCCTCGTTCCTGCTCGTGCGACTGGCGCCGCGCGGTGCGGCCGGCGGCAGCGAGTCGCAACGTTCGCGCGCGGGACCTTCCAGCCACGGCGCCGAACTCGACCGGCTCGATGCCTTGCCCAGCGCCTTCGTGCGTGGCGCTGCCGACGCGCTGGCCTTCACCGACAGCGTCGGCCGCGTGGTGGCGATCAACCGCGCCTTCGGCCGCCTGGCACAACTCTCCAGCGAGGAGCAGGCCAAAGGCGAATCGCTGGACCGGTGGCTGGGGCGCAGCGGTGTCGAGTTGCCGGTGCTGCTGGCCAATCTGCGCGAAGGCGGTAACGCCGGGCTCTTCACCACCGAGCTGCGCGGCGCGCAAGGCCTGGTCACCGAAGTCGAGATCGCCGCGTCGCCGCTGGAGCCGACCGGCGCCGGTGAGCAGGCGGCTTTCGCTTTCGCGGTGCGAGACATCGGCCGGCGCCTGACGCCCGGCGAAGCCTCGTTGCCGACCAAGGTGCCGCAGTCGGTGAAGCAGCTCACCGAACTGGTCGGGCGGGTGCCTTTGAAACAGATCGTCGCCGAGACCAGCGACCTGATCGAACGCCTGTCGATCGAAACCGCGCTGCAGATGACGCGCGACAACCGCGCGATGGCTGCTCAGCTGCTGGGGCTGTCGCGGCAGAGCCTGTACGTGAAGCTGCGGCGCTTCGGCATGGGCGACCTGCCAGGGGCGGAAGAAACCTGAGCGCCCCCAGGCCGGCCGAAGCCGGCCGTCCCCCCCGCGGGCCCCTTCGGCGGTTGCCGAACTGCTCAAACCGATCACCTGGTTCCCGCCGATGTGGGCTTTTGCCTGCGGCGCGGTGGCCTCGGGTGCCTCGGCCGACGGCCGCTTGTGGCTGGTGGCCGGGGGCGTGCTGCTGGCTGGGCCACATGAACTGGAGCACCTTCACGCTGGCGCGACCTGGTGCAGCGCACCGGCGGCGCTAGCCCCTTCGGCAACGTGGGCGTGCGCTACAGCGGCTCGTGCGACGACGCGGCGCTGAACGCAGCCGTACTGCGCCTGCGCGCCGACCCTGCGGCGGTGGCCCGCTTCGCGCAAGACGTCGACCACGGCGGCCGCTTCGCGGTGCCGGTGCTCAGTGCGCACGGCATCGGAGATGCCACCGTGTTCGTCGAAGGCAGCGATACGCTGCGCCGGCGCATGGAAGCTGCCGGCAACGGCAGCCGGTTGGTGCAGGCCTTTGTCGACTCCAGCGAGCACAGCTACTGGGGCGACGCCGCCTACCCGCCGCTGTTCGAGGCGCTGCTGCGCTGGGTGGAGCCGGGCGACAAGCCCAGTGCCGGCGGCATTGCCGAGCGCTGCCGCCAGCTGCGCGCGGCCTCGCCTTCCGATTGCCGCTTCGTGCCCGCTACGTGCCCAAGCCGCCGGCTTCGCGCATCGTGCCGCGCTGAGATCGGCTCGCGGGCTTCGGGCTCGACACAGCGAAGCGGCCTCAAGGCCCTGTGAGCAAACGAGCGGTTCACTTCGACAGCGACCGCACCACGCCCTGCGGACCGCGCTCGGGGGGGCGTGTATGCGGGACTTCGTCTACGCGGCCAAGGGCTGCACGCGATCAGTCAGCTCGGCCCCCTGTTTGCGCTGGATCACCTCCAGGTCGTACTGCGATTGCAAGTTCAGCCAGAACTGCGGGTCGATACCGAAAGCCAGGCCCAGGCGCACCGCGGTATCGGCACTGACGGCACGCTCGCCGGCGCAGATTTCGTCGATGCGCCGCTGTTGCACGCCCAGCGCCTTGGCCACGCGATAGCGTGTGAGGCCCATCGGTTCGATGAAGTCCGCAGCAAGCACGGCGCCAGGGTGCACCGGGTCGAGCCGGCGCCCGGTGGCGAGACCCTTAAAGCTTTGGCTTGCCAAGTCCTTGCGAGCGATCGTCATAGTGGTTCCTCGATGAACTGTCTTCAGTGGTAGTCGGCGATCTCTGCATCGAACACGGCGCCATCCTTCCAACGGAAGCAAATGCGCCACTGGTCATTGATCCGAATGCTCCACTGCCCTTTGCGATCGCCTTTCAAGGCTTCCAACCGGTTGCCTGGCGGAACGCGCAAGGCATCGAGCGAGGTTGCCGCGTCAATGACCTTGAGCCTGCGGCGAGCGAGGCCCTGAATCTCGCGCGGCAGGCCCCGCACCTCGAAGCCTTGAAACACCGCCGCGGTGCGCTTGTCGGCGAAGCTCGTGAGCATGGTGAATAGTATTGAGGTGAGATACTATCGTCAAGCGGTACTAGACATCTTGAAAGGCAGCACCCAGCAGTGCGTCGAGCGCGGGACCGGCTTCCCGACACCTTGCCGACCCCTGCCGAGCGGATGCGCAACAGCCCGCCGCGGCCGTTGTGTGCGCCGTCACCGGCCGCCGGAACCTGCCGCACGGTCAGCAATTGCAGTGCCCCGGTCCTGGCGGAAAGGGAGACTGTCAAGGGCCGCGTGGTTGCTTGCTCCCCGGGCGCTGCGTGGGTGCGTCCGCCAGTGCGTCACCTTTTCCGCCAGGGGCCCGGCCCGACTCGATCTCGGCGATGATCTCGCGCAGCGACGTAGAAGGAGGGGGGCAGCCGGCGCCCTGCCGGCGACGGAAAGGACCCCATTCATGTACAGGGTAGCGCGCTCACCGCCGGCCGCACCCCAGGGCCGGCCCGTTGATGCGCAACGCATCCTGCAACGGCCCGAGGTCCGCTGCCTGCACCAGCACCGCGCGGCCGGCGCGTACCAGCTCGACGGCGGTCATCGCGTCAACGTCGATTTCGCAGCCGGCCAACACCCGGCGGGCGCCGACGTTGAAGCCGTGGACGGCGCGGACTCGGAACAGCTCGGGCCGCCTCGTCATGTCAGCTCAAACGTTGGGGGGCCGGCCTGCGGGGGCTACCCGCGGCGCCGGGCGGAGGAACCCGGCAAATCACTTTCCCCGCAGGCCGACCAAACCTGTCACCACGGCAGCCGAGTCTCGCTGCCGACGACGGAAAGCCTCTTCGGCCGCGAGACGCTCAGTCTCGCGCTGCTCGGCGGGCCACGTCGATCCTCGGATCGCGCGGGCCCGGTAGTCCGCCGGCGGCGCGAAGCGCCCGCACACCGCTTCGAGCCCCAGCAACGCCCGGGGCCGTAGCGCCGGCGCGTGACCTCGTCAGGTCTCATGGCTTCGCATCAAGTCGAACGTTAGAGATCGCACTCGCCGGCCGGCTGTTGCCCCAGCGGCGCAGCCACGCGAGCGCGTCTGGCCCGGCGAGCTTCACGCGGCCACCGCCGAGCAGGC
>JANNQO010000071.1:0-12765 GCA_031400795.1 Rubrivivax sp.
AGCTCGCGCGCGTAGTTCTCGTTCGGTGCGCAGCTCGGGCACTCGGAGCTGCGCGGGCGGTTCTTCGCGTTGTCGAGGAAGTTGCCCATCGACGCATCGACGCTCAAGTCGCGCAGCAACTCGCCATAGCGGCCAAAGGCACGCCGCTGCAGCAGGTTGAACCAGTTGACGCGGCCGATGTTGGTGCCCATGACGACGATGTACTGGGCCAGGCTCCAGCTCACACGCAGCCGCAACTGGTCGGGCGCGGTCATTGCCAGCCCGCCGAACGTGCTCCACATGTAGGCATTGGTGACCGGGTTGGTCGGCGCCGGGTTGGCCACCGGAGCGGTGTCGATCAACGATGCCGGCAGCGCTAGCTGCTCATCGATCCACTTCTCGAATCCCTTGGCTTGCAGCTCGGCCACGAGTGCTGGCGTAGGCCCAAACGACGCTTGTTCGGCGAAGCGGCTGGCGGCGTAGAAGCTGGCCTTGGGCGCAGCGCTGGCGGGGGCGACCTGGCCGGCGGAGGGTGAGGGCAGCGCCGAGATTGCGGATGAGGCTTGTCTACTCTCGCCGCACGCGATGAGCGTTAGCACAGCGAGGCCGGTCGCACCCAGCGATCGAAATCGACGAAGCAGCATTTGGTCGTTCATGTGCGCAGCAGCGGGATCGTCTTCTGTTGAAAGTTGACGAGGTTGGGGAAGACGGCATCGAACTGCGCCGGCGCCAAGCCCAACCATTGCATCGCGGCCGCGCCTACCTGGTCGATGCTGGTGGTAGGAACGAAGCGGCCGCCTTTGTCGCGGTCCATGTCGTCGGGGCCGCCGAGCGTCAAGCGGGGCAGGGTGCCATGCACCTCGCCGCCGGCCACGGCCCCGCCCAGAGCCAGCCAATGGTTGCCCCAGGCGTGCTCGCTGCCGCCGCCCGAGCCCGGCCGCAGCGTGCGGCCGAACTCGCTCATCACCAAGGTCGTGACGTTGGCGTCGAGCCCAGAAGCGCGGTTCGCGGTGTCGAACGCAGCCAACGCTTTGGCCATCGTGTCGAGCTGCGTGTCTTGGGTGAACGCACTGCTGCCACGCTGCTCGGCATGGGTGTCCAGGTTGCCCCATTGAACGTAGAAGACCTGGCGTTTCAATCCCTGCGCCTTCAGCACCGGCATGATGGATGCCAGCGAACGCAGCTGCGCGCCCAGGTTGTCGCCCGGAAAGTCACCCACTGGTGAGGCCGCCTGCGCGAAGGCCCTGCCCATGCGGATTTGGTCGTCCATGGACGCCCCGAGCTGGCGCGCAAAGTCGGCTTCATAGGCGTTGGCGAACTGCCATTGGCCCATGCGCAACAGCGCCTGCGTCTGCGCTTGCTCGGGGTGCCTCAAGTCGGCCGTGCCCCAGTAAGTCAGGCCACCTGGCACGATGGCCGACACACCCGAGCGGCGCCCCAGCACGAGCTGGCGGCCGGGGCCGAACGTATTGGCAGCCAGGACATTTTTCAGCGACGAAGGTAGCAGCTCCAGGCCACGCCCGGCCCAGCCGCTGTTGTCTTGCTCCAGCGTCCAGCCTTGAGCGATGGCGGTCTGGTCGCTGTGCGAAAGCAGGAAGGGCGGCACCGCCACCGCGCTGTCCAACACCTGCGCCGCCGTAGCCGGCTGCACCAATGCGCCGACGTTGGCAACAAAGGCCAGCCGGCCCTGTCCGTACAGCGGCACCAGTGGCGCCATCGCCGGGTGCACGCCCAGGGTGTGGCCACCGCTGCTGCCGGGCAAAGCCACCAGGCTGTTGCGTGGCAAAGCCAAGTTGGCACGTGCCGCGCTGTAGTCGTTGTACGCAGCGTCGGTGGGCACCAGCATGTTCAAGCCATCGTTGCCGCCCATCAAGAACAGCACCACCAGCGCGCGGTAGTCGTTGTCGGCGGATGCGGCGTTCGACAGCGCTGCCAGCCCACCGGCACCACCGATCAAGGCGGCCCCGCCGGCACCGAGTAGGTCGCGTCGTCGCATCATCGGATGACCCCAAATTGCGGTGTGGCCAGCGCGAAGCTGAGCATGGTCAAGGCGCCGTCGTCGGGCGCGTTCACGTCCCACGAAGGCGTGCGCATCAACTGCTCGATGCTCTGGCGCAGCAGGGGCGGCATGGCGCCACGGAAGTAGCGCCGTTCGATGTAGGCCGTGAACTCCGCAGGCGAGCGGCTGAACGCGGTGACGAGTGGCTGCAGGTCACAACCCGCATTGAGATAGCGGGTTGAAGTAGCTCGGGTCACCGCCCGAAGTCGACGCCGCAGCGCGCAGCTTGAGGTAGCGCTTGCAGTCCAGGTTGCGCAGCACCGCCCAGTACCACAGATAAGGCTCGCGGTACTTGCCAAAGCCGCGCGGGGTTTGGGCTGGCACGTCACCACGCCGTGCCTCTTCGTCGAGCAACACGGCCTTGACTGTGGCCTTCAAATCGCCCGCCACGCCCGCGCCGTTGTCACGAAACTTGGCGGCCACCCGGCCCAGGTAGGCCGGTGTGGGGTCGCTGGTGACCAGGTGCTGAGTCAGCCGCAGCGAGATGAACGGCGCCACGTTGGGGTGTGCCATCAGCAGGTCGATAAGGTCGTCCAGATCCTTGCGCGCCGCCTGCCCCGCAGGCAGCACTTTGCCCAGCACCACCTTGCGCCCGGCATCACGTTCGGGTGGCCATGTCGAAGGCACCATGGGCTTGCGCCAATTGCCCCAATCGAAGGGCTGGCGGTTGGGCGGGTCGGGGTTGAAGCCCCAACCGGTGAGCGCGCGGGCGAGCTCGGCCACGTCGTTCTGGGTGTACGACTCGATGACCTTGCCGCGCCTGTCCAGCCGTGGCGTGCCGTCGGCTTGCAGCTCCAGCACACCGATGGAAAACAGCTGCAGCAACTCGCGCGCGAAGTTCTCGTTCGGCGCGCAGGCAGGGCACTCGGCACTCTTGGGGCGGTTCTGTGCGTTGTCGAGAAAGTAGCCCATCATGGGATGGATGCTGAGCTCACGCAGCAAGCTGCCGTAGTTGCCAAAGGCCTGCTGCATCAGCATCTGCAGCCAGGTCACGCGGCCCAGTGCATCGGCAGACTTGCGACCCATCACCAACCATTGGCTCAAGGACCACACGACGCGCAGCCGCAATTGATCGGGCGCGGTCAACGCCAGGTTGCCGAACTGCACACGCGCGTAGGCCGACTCATCGGCGTTTTGAGAGTCGAATCGGTTAGCCACTGGTGCGATGTCGATGGTGGCTACGGGCAAGGCGAACTGCTCATCGATCCAGCGCTCGAAACCTTTGGCTTGCAGCTCGGCCACGAGTGCGGGTGTCGGCCCGAAGCTGGCTTGTTCGGCGAAGCGGCTGGCGGCGTAGAAGCTGGCCTTGGGCGCGGCAGCAGGCGCGACCTGGCCGGCGGAGGGTGAGGGCAGCGCCGCGCTCGATGTGGCGGCTTGTTTGCTATCGCCGCACGCGATGAGTGTTAGCACAGCGAGGCCGGCCGCACCCAGCGATCGAAATCGATGACGCAGCGTTTGGTCGTTCATGTGCGTAGCAGCGGAATCGTCTTCTGTTGAAAGTTGACGAGGTTCGGAAACACGTCGTGCAATTGCGCGCCGGGCAGGCCCAGCCATTGCATCAAGGTGGCCGCCACCTGATCGGTGCTGGTGGTGGGTACGTGCCGGCCGTTGGCCTGTGCGTCGCCGTCGTCGGGCCCGCCGAGCGTCAGGCCGGGGAAGGTGCCCAGCGCCTGGCCGCCCGCCACCGGCTCGCCCATCAGCATCCAGTGGTTTCCCCAGCCGTGCTCGCTGCCACCGCCCGAGCCCGGGCGCAGCGTGCGGCCGAATTCGCTCATCACCAGTGTTAGCACGTTGCTGGCCATGCCGGCTGCGGGCAGCGCCGCGTCGAAGGCACCCAGGGCCGGGCCAAGTTCGGCGAGCAAGCTGTCTTGCGTGTGCGCGGTATTGCCGCGCTGATCGGCGTGATGGTCAAAGCCCTCCCAGCTGACGAGAAACACCTGTCGCCGCAAGCCCAGGCTGCGAAACACCGGCAGCAAGCTCGCCAGCCGTGCGAGGCGTTGGCCGATGTAGGTACTGCCGAAGTCACCGCTGGGCGGCCGCGCCAACGCGTCAGCCTGCACGAAGAACAGCGCAGCCTCGAGCGCTGCACCATAGGTGCGCGCGTATTCGGCGTCATACGCATTGGCATGTTGTTCACGCGCGATCTGCAACAGATCGGCGAACGCGGGTAGGTCGGGCCGGGTCAGGTTGGCCAGACCCCAGCTGCCGCTGCCGCCAGATGGCAACTCGCTGACCCGGCTGTGGCTGCCCTGCACGAGCTGGCGTTGGTTACCTATCGACACCGCCGCATGGGCGTGGCGCATCTCCGGGGGCAGCCGCTCCAGCGCGCGGCCGGCCCAGCCGCTCTGGTCTTCGCCCTCTACGAGCCAGCCCTGCGAAAGTGCCACTTGGTCGAAGTGCGAGCCCAGGAAGGGTGGCAGCTTTACCTCATTGCGCAGCACTTGCGCGCCTGTGGCGGGCACCACCAAGGCACCCGCGTTGGCGACGAACGCGAGCCGCTGCTGCTGGTAAATGGGCGCCAATGCCGCGAGTGCGGGATGCAGCCCGAAGCTGTGCCCGATGGTCTGGCCCGGTAGTGCCACCAGGCTGCTCTTGGGCAGTGCAAGGTTGCGGCGCGCGGCCTGGTAGTCGTTGTAGGCGGCGTCGGTGGGCACCAACGTGTTGTGGCCGTCGTTGCCGCCCACGAGGTACACGACGACGAGTGCACGGTAGTCACCGCCTGCGGCCGTGCTGCTGCCTGCGAGGCCCGACATGAGTGGGCCGATCGCGAGAGGTGCGCCAAGTGCGGCCATGCCCTGTAGCCAATGTCGACGGCGCATCATTTGATGACTCCAAACGCGGCGTAGGAGAGCGCATAGCCCAGCACCCAGAGTGCGCGCTGCCGGTCGTCGCCCTTTGACAGCAAGTTATGGTTGGTGGCCATCGCCTCGACGCGCTGGCGCAACGCGGGCGGTATCGCGCCGCGAAAGAAGCGCTGGTTCATCCACTCACTGAAGCTGCGTGGGCCTGCCGCGAAGGCTGTGGCCATCGGCGCGAGATCGCAGCCCGCGTGCATGTACCTGTAGAAGTCGTCGAGTTGGGTGTCGCCCGAAAACGCGAGGTAGGGCAACCAGCTCAGCCGTTCGCTCATCGCGGTGGGGTCCAGCAGCCGCTGCTCAGGTGCCAGGGTGTTGCTCACGGGCGCGCGGTCGCTGGGAGCGTAGTAGCCAAACACCGTGGCCTGTCCTGTGAACATTTGGCTTGGGATCCATAGTTTGGGCGCGCCGTTTTCGCTGCTGCGGCTTTCCATGGCGCGCTGGCAGCCTAGTACTCTGAAGACGGACGTGTACCAGAGCGCGGGCTCGCGGAACTTGCCGAAGCCCAGAGGTGTGCGCCCGGGCACATCGCCCAGCCGCGCCTCACTGTCGAGCAAGATGGCCTTCACCGCCGCCGCCAGGTTGCCACGCTGGCCACGGCCATCGTCGCGGAAGACGGCAGCCACGCGGCCCAGGTACGCGGGCGACGGGTCGCTGGCCACTAGGTGCTGAATCAAACGCAGGCTCACGAACGGCGCGGCGTTGGGGTGTGTCACCAGCATCGTGATCGCATCGTCGAGGTCGCGCTCGGTGCTCTGGTTGGCGGGGAAGTTGCGGCCCATCACCGTCTTGGGCCCACGGTCACGCTCAAACGCGATGGCCGAAGGCACCATCGCGCGCGACCAGTTACCGAAGTTGCCCGGTGGTGGTGGCCCTTCGCTGCTATAGGTCCAGCCCGTCAGCACGCGCGCGAGTTCATCGACGTCGCGCTGCGTGTAGCTCTCGATGATGTTGCCGCGCGCGTCGCGGCGCGTACTGCCGTCGGTATGGAGTTCACGCACGCCGATGGTGAAGAGCTGCATCAACTCGCGCGCAAAGTTTTCGTTCGGCGCACAGCTTGGGCAGATGTCGCTTTTGGGCCGGTTCTGCGCATTGTTCAGCCATGCGCCCATGGCGGGGTTGGTGCTCACCGCGCGCAGCACGGTCGCGTAAAGGTCCAGCGCATGGCGCTGCAGCAGGTTGAACCAGTGCGGCCAGCTACGCGAGTCACCCATGCGGCCGATCACGATGAACTGGCTCAGGCTCCAAGTCACGCGCAAGCGCAACTGGTCGGGTGCGACGTGAAACAGCCGCGTCGATTCCTTGGCGGTGAACAGCGTTTCGTCGGACGTCAGTTGGCGGTCGTAGACATCGATGGGCGTTGGGTCGATCGTTGAAGCCGGCAGCGCCATCTGCTCGTCGATCCACTTCTCTAAGCCTTTGGCTTGCAGCTCGGCCACGAGCGCAGGTGTGGGCCCAAAGCTGGCCTGCTCGGCGAAGCGGCTGGCGGCGTAGAAACTGACTTTGGGCGCGGCGGCCGCTGGCGCGACCTGGCCGGCCGAAGGCGAGGCAACCGGCGGAACGTCGCCTTTGCCGCAGCCGGCCAGTGCGGCCGCGAGCAGTACGCAGGGCAGCCAGCGCATCAGCTGCCTTGCAGGTTGAACTCCATGCCGGTGGCCGCCAGCCCCACCAACTCCACGCTCGTGGTGTTGAACGACACCTGCGCCGCGAGCAAGCCCAGCGAGTCCTGCGTGAACACTCCGGCGTTGAGCAGCCCGGTGTACTCGACCAACTCGGCCGCACTGGGCGCCACGCCGATGACGTTCTTGTAGACGAAGTTGACGAACGCGGTGTTCGAGCGCCCGCCGGCCAACTGCGCAAACAGATCGGTGCCCACCGCGAGCTTGACCACGTCGGCGTAGCTCATGCCGCCATCAAAGAGCTGCAAGCCTATGCCCACGAAGTCCTTGTTGCCGAGGAAGCTCTTGCCGATCAGCGCGCGGATGATCTGCGCCACCGCGCCAGCATTGCCATCGAGATCCAATGCCACGTGGGTGTTGCCGAACGCAAGCCGTTCGACACCCGCCAGGCTGTCGCGACCTTCGACGTTGGCGTTGTCTTGCACGGTCCAGCCGAAGTCGGTTTTGAGGAGGTTGTAGGAGGAGCGTGCATTCAGGTAAACGACCGTGTCGACGCCGGCGCCACCGTCGATGAGGTCGTTGCCGTTGCCGGCGCTGATGCGGTCATTGCCGGCGCGGCCGAGGTAGGCATCGGCGTTGGCGCCGGGCTGCATGACGTCGGCGCCGGCGCTGCCGTTGATCACGGTGGCCACCGGCACCACATTCAAGGTGAGTGTGTAGACGTTGCTGCCGCTGACGCCGTCGCTCACCGAAAAACTCAGGCTGTCGCTGCCGTTGTAGCCAGCATTGGCGGCATAGCTGAAGCTGCCCGATGATGCGACGATGGCGTTGCCGTTCTTCGGCGCCGTGCGCAGGCCGTAGCTGATGGTGTCGCCATCGACATCGATGGCCGCCGGCAGCTGGCTCTCGACGAGGTGGCCACCGGGCATCAACAGCGTGGCCGACTGTGACTGTGGCGCGCCGTCATTGACAGGCAGCATCTGCACAAAACTCAGGTAGCGGTTGCTGCCGGCAGCGCCAACGATTTCATAAGCCACCGCATCGGTGCCCCAGAAATTGGCCGCGGGCGTGTAGCGCAACTGGCCGTCCGCAGAGACGCTGGCGCTGCCGTGGGCAGGCGTGCCCACGAGCCGGTAGCTCACGCTGCTGCGGGCCGTGTCTGACGGCTCGGGCAGGGCGGTGGTCAACACCGTGTCTTCGTCGATGCTGAAGTTGCTGTCCGACGAGACCACCTTGGCCGACAGCGCAATGCTCTGGTCGGCGAAGTTCAGCCGCTCGATGCCGATGAGCGTGTCATATCCGCTGACACCATCGCGCGCACGCACGAAGACCTTTCCGAACGCGTTGCTCAGTTCGTAGTCGCTGCGCAGGCCGCTGAACGTCGAGCTGTCGTTGCCCTCGCCGCCGTCGATCCAGTCGTTGCCCAGCCCGCCGGTCAACACGTTGGCCAGCGTGTTTCCCAGCAACACATCATCAAAGGCCGAGCCGACGGCGTTTTCGATCAGGCTGGTGGAGGGCAGGCCGAGGTTGTCGACGCCGGCGTAGCCTGCGCCGGTGATGCCGGCACTGCTCAGGTGCCCGGGCACCAGGTCCAGGTTGACGCCGCTGGCCAGGCGCGAGGCGTCCAGCGTGTCGATGCCACCGTCGTCCACGACGGTGGTTTGTGCGGCGCTTTCGCGTGCGCCGAGTGCATACATCGTGTCGCTCGCGTTCATCGATCGGCTGCCATAGAGGTGGCGCAACGCCAGCACGTCCAGCACGCCCCAGTCAGCGCGAAACAGGCCGTCAGACGAGGTACCGCTGGACATCACGCTGAGCGAGATGCGGTCGTCCTGCGCGCGCAGCTGCACGCCCCAGGCATCGCCGGGGTCGACGTTGCGCGGGTGGCGCAAGCCCAGCGCATGGCCGGTTTCGTGCAGCAGCGCCTGGTAGCCCTCGGTGCCGACCGCCAGGCTGATCATCGATTCGACGTCCATCCACACGTCGCCGGCCTGGTCGCCGCTTTGCCCGGGCAGGAAGGCCTGGCCCTTGGTACTGAGCTGCTGGCTCACACCGAAACGGAGCTGACCGACCGTGGCGCCGGCTTCGGTGACTTCATTGAATGTCAGCCCTGCGATCAATGCCGTCTTGGCCAGCAGCTCGCGCACCAGTTGTTGTTCTGCGGGCGTGAATGCGCGAAAACCATTGGCGCCGACGCCGCTGCTGGGTGCGTTGGCGATGAAGCTGTAGGTCAAGTTGACGGCCGTGCCGATGGCGCCGCTGGCGTTCCAGCGCAGGGTACCGCCGGCGGCGATGGCCTGTTCGGCCATGCTTTGATGGGTGATGTAGTCGGCCAGCAGATAGCGGTTGCTGTCGTTGATGAAAGTGATGTACTCCATGTTGGTCGTGGAGTAGGTGATCTGCGGATAGCGGCGCACGACGACCGTCGCCGCCAGGCCGTCGACAGCGGCGGTTATGTCGACGTCTTGCAGCGTCGCCGGGATCCAGTTGCCGCCGCCGCTGACCGGAGGGATTTCGCGCACGTCGAAGCCGTCGACGCCGCCGCCGCCGTCGAGCGTGTCGCGCCCGCCGTTGGGGTGGAAGTAGTTGTCGTTGCCGTCGCCAAGGAAACGGTCGTTCTGGCCACTGCCATGCACCTTGCTGATGCCCACCACAGCGTCGCGCGTGCCCCATCCGTCATCGATCCAGCCGGCGGCCAGGTTGGCGAAGATGCCCGCTGGCGAGTCCCAGTACGCCACGCCGACTTCACGGTTCAGGTTCAGCGGATCGATGATCTTTTCAAAGGTGTCGTTACCCTTGCCGCCAATGCCCGTGCCCTGGTACATCTTGATGATGTCGTTGCCGTCTTCGCCGAAGACGTTGTTCCAGAGGTTCTTGTCGGCCTCGGGCTGGAGGTAGGTGTCGTTGCCGCTGCCAAGCCTGATGTCGGCCATTCAATGCGCTCCCTTTGATGGTTAGTCTTGCCGCGTCAAGCGCGCAGCAACGGAATCGTCTTGCTGGAGAAGTTCACCAGCCAGGGGAACACGTCGTCGAACTGGTTGCTGGGCAGGCCCAGCCACTGCATCAGCGTGGCGGCCACCTGGTCGACGCTGGTCGTGGGCACATGGCGGCCGTTCTTGCCGACGTCGCCATCATCGGCGCCGCCCAGCACCGGGCTGGGGAACTGGCCGAGCACCGTGCCACCGTTGACCGGGCCGCCCATCGTCATCCAGTGGTTGCCCCAGGCATGTTCGCTGCCGCCGCCCGAGCCCGGGCGCACGGTGCGGCCGAACTCGGTCATCACCAGCGTCACCACGTTGTTGTCCATGCCCGAGGCCTTGTTGCTGTCGTCGAAGCCCTTCAGCGCCTTGGCCAGCACCGCGAACTGCGTGTCTTGCGTGTTGGCGTCGCTGCCACGCTGGTTGGTGTGGGTGTCGAAGCTGCCCCATTGCAGCAGGATGACCTGGCGCTTCAGGCCCACGCTCTTGAAGTACGGCAGCATCGAGGCCACGCCGCGAAGGTTGCGCGCGAGATGCTCGCTTTCAGGACCGAAATCGCCCGTCGGCGTGATGCGGTTCTGGTAGGCCTGGGTGAAGAAAATCGAGTCGTTGATCGACAGCCCGTAGGTACGTGCGTACTCGGCTTCGTACGCGTTGGCGAACTGCCACTGCGCCATGCGCACCAGCGACTGCGTGCCCACGTCGGCCGGCCGCGCCATGTCGCCAATGCCCCACTCGCTGGCGCCGTCCGGTGACAGCGACGACACCGACGAGCGCTTGCCCAGCACCAGCGTGCGATTGGTGTCCATGGTCACTGCCGCAGCACGGTTCCGCAGCCGCGAAGGCAGCACCTCGAGCGCGCGGCCGGCCCAGCCGCTGTTGTCGTCGCTCACCGTCCAGCCTTGCGCGATGGCCTGCTGGTCGCTGTGCGAGAGCAGGAACGGTGGCACGTCCACCGCCTGGTCCAGCACCTGGCGCGCCGTGCAGGGCACGATCAGCGGCCCGACGTTGGCGACGAAGGCCAGGCGCTGCTGCGCGTACAGGCCCACCAGCGGCTGCAGTGCCGAATGCAGGCCGAAGCTGTGGCCCGCCGCCGTGCCCGGCAGCGCGGCCAGGCTGGCTTTGGGCAGCGCCAGGTTCTGCCGCGCGGACTGGTAGTCGTTGTACATCGCGTCGGTGGGGATCAGCGTGTTGTTGCCGTCGCTGCCACCGTTGAGGTAGACGACCACCAGCGTGCGGAAGTCCTCGCCGGCGGCTTCGATCGAACCCGGCAAACTGCCCAGCAGCCCGGCAGCGGGCAGCGCGCCGGCGGCGCCCAGGAAATGGCGGCGTTGCATCATTTCATCGCTCCAAAGTAGGGCGTCAGCGTGGCGTAGTTCAGTATGCGCAGCGGGCCTTCGTTGGCGTCGTTCTTGTTGTACGGCGGCCATTGCAACGACATCAGGTCCACCAGGTTGCTGCGCAGCGTGGGCGGCATGGCACCGCGGAAGTAGCGTGCCGAGAGATGGTCGGCATAGGCTGCAGGTGACTTGAAGAACGCCGCGCTCAAGGCGTCGATCTGGCAGCCTGCGGTGCGCAGCCGGCTCACGTCCTGCTTCTGCGTGACGTTGTCCCATCGCGCCGGCCAACTCGCCTGGTTGGTGCGGTTGCGCAGCTCTTCGGTGGTGGCCAGTCGCTGCTCGGGTGCCAGCAGGTTGCTGCCCGGTGCGCGGTCGGTGGCGGCATAGAAGCTGAAGACGCTGTTCTGGCGGAAAGGCGTTTGTGTGCCACTGATCGCAACGCTACCCCAGCTGGCGATGGGGAAGGCGCTGCAACCCAAACCGCGCCACATCGCGGTGCTGTAAAGGAAGGGCTCGCGGAACTTGCCGTCGTCGCTGCGGGCAGTGCTCGGGTTGTCGCCAGCGCGCGCTTCGGCGTCGAGCAAAATCGTTTTGACCACGGCCTTCATGTCCCCTTTGACGCCGCTGCCGTTGTTGATGAATTTGGCGGCCACGCGGCCGACATAGGCCGGCGTCGGGTTGCTTTTCACCAGATGCTGGATCAAGCGCAGCGAGACGAAGGGCGCGATGTTGGCGTGGGCCATCAGCATGGCGATGGTGTCGTCAAGGTCCTTGCTGGCACCCTGGTTGCCCGGGAACACCCGGCCCAGCACGGTCTTGGTGCCGGCGTCGCGCTCGGGCGGCCAGGTGCTGGGGATCATCGGCACGCTCCAGTTGCCCCAGTTTCGCTGCGGCTGCGCCGGGCCGCTGTAGTCGCGCGTCCAGCCGGTGAGCGCGCGTGCCAGTTCTTCGACGTCGCGCTGGCCGTAGGTCTCGATGAAGCGGCCGCGGCCGTCGCGCTGCGCGGTGCCGTCGGCGTTGAGCTTGTAGACCCCGATGCTGAACAGCTGCATCAGCTCGCGCGCATAGTTTTCGTTGGGTGCGCAGTGTTGGCACTCCGTGCTCTTCGGGCGGTTCTGGTCGTTGTCCAGGTAGTGGCCCATGTGGCTGTCGGTCGAGGCTTCGCGCAACAGCGTGTCGTAGCGGCCCAGTGCGTTGCGGTAGAGCAGGTTGTGCCAGTTGACCCAGCCCGGTACCTCGCCTTTGGTGGTGGCCGCCACGACGAACTGCGACAGCCCCCAGGTCACGCGCATGCGAAGTTGGTCAGCAGCGCTTAGCGCGCGGTTGCCGAACTGACGGTCGAGGTATTGCCAAAGTTCTTGCGGCGGCTGGTCGTTGAAGCCGTAGGCGTAGACCGCCTCGGCGGGCTTCATGTCGATGGCCACCAGCGGCAGCGCCATCTGCTCGTCGATCCACTTCTCCAAGCCCTTGGCCTGGATCTCGGCCACCAGCGCGGGTGTGGGGCCAAAGCTGACTTGCTCGGCAAAGCGGCTGGCGGCAAAGAAGCTGACTTTGGGCGCACTGGTGGCGGGCGCCACCTGGCCGGCCGAGTGGGTCGCATCAGTCCCGGCGCTAGGCGCTGACGAGCCACCGCCGCAGCCCGCCAGGAGACCCACAAACGCCGCGGCCAGCGAGGCACACAACAAAGGTATGCATGTCGTTCTCATCTGACAAAGCTCCAACGCGCCACCGAGCTGCGCGCGTTGCAATGACATCACATGCTTGTGACGCTTTGCATCATCGCCTTGAGCGATAGGGTTTGCCCGGGTCAGGCCGCCTGCAGCGCCTGTCCCCGCGCAGCCGCCCGCGGCGGTGCACTCGGTGCGCACAGTTCGCCTCGCACTCGGCGGGCGGCGCTGCTTGGGCGGGCGCCACGGTCTCTTGCGGCACCACCAT
>JANNQO010000072.1:0-5276 GCA_031400795.1 Rubrivivax sp.
CACTGCTTGTACTTCTTGCCGCTGCCGCACGGACAAGGGTCGTTGCGGCCCACCTTGGGGACAGCGGGCAGCGCGGTGGCGGGCTCGGCCTCCTGCGACACCGAGCCGTCCTCGTTCGGGTGCGTGTAGGTGACGTTCGAAACCTGCGAGGCCCGCGCCTCGATCGCCTCGGCGGCTTCGACGGCGGCCTCCTGCGTCTGGATGCGCACGGTCAGCAGCACGCGCGTGACTTCCATCTTCACCACATCGAGCAGCTGCGAGAACAGCTCGAAGGCCTCGCGCTTGTATTCCTGCTTCGGGTTCTTCTGCGCATAACCGCGCAGGTGAATGCCCTGGCGCAGATAGTCCAGCGCCGCCAGGTGCTCGCGCCAATGGCTGTCGATCGACTGCAGCAGCACCATGCGCATGAAGGGCGTGAACTGCTCCGTGCCGACGACGGCCAGCTTGTCGGCGAACATCTTGTCGGCGGCGGCGACCACCTGCGCGACGATGTCGTCGTCGGTGATGCTTTCGCTCTTGTCGAGCTGCGACGCGAGCGCGATGTCCAGCTGCCACTCGTCCTTCAGCACCTTTTCCAGCCCGGGCAGGTCCCACTGCTCCTCGAGCGATTCGGCCGGCACGTAGGTGCGCACCACGTCGGTCATCGTGCTGCCGCGCAGGTTGGCGATGCGGTCGTCCAGCGCCTGCGCTTCGAGGATCTGATTGCGCTGCTGGTAGATCACCTTGCGCTGGTCGTTCGACACGTCGTCGTATTCGAGCAGCTGCTTGCGAATGTCGAAATTGCGCGCCTCCACCTTGCGCTGCGCGCCTTCGATCGAGCGGTTCACGATGCCGGCCTCGATGGCCTCGCCTTCGGGCATCTTCAGCCGGTCCATGATGGCGCGCACCCGGTCGCCGGCGAAGATGCGCATCAGCGAATCGTCCAGGCTCAGGTAGAAGCGGCTCGCGCCGGGGTCGCCCTGGCGTCCCGAGCGGCCGCGCAGCTGGTTGTCGATGCGCCGGCTCTCGTGGCGCTCGGTGGCCACGATGCGCAGGCCGCCCTGAGCCTTCACCTGCTCGTGCAGGCCTTGCCATTCGTCTTGGAGCTTCGTCGCGCGGAGCTGTTTTTCTTCGGGGGCGATCGCCGCATCGGCCTCGAGAAACTGGATCTGCTTTTCGACATTGCCGCCGAGCACGATGTCGGTGCCACGGCCGGCCATGTTGGTGGCAATCGTGATCATCTTCGGCCGCCCGGCCTGCGCGACGATCTCGGCCTCTTTGGCGTGCTGCTTGGCGTTCAGCACCTGGTGCGGCAGCTTGGCCTTGGCGAGCAGTTCGGAGATCAGCTCGGAGTTCTCGATCGACGTGGTGCCCACCAGCACCGGCTGGCCGCGCTCGTAACAATCGCGGATGTCCATCGTGACGGCGTCGTACTTTTCCTTCGCCGTCTTGTAGATCAGGTCGTTCTGATCCTTGCGCACCGTCGGCTTGTTGGGCGGGATGACCACCGTCTCCAGGCCGTAGATTTCCTGGAACTCGTAAGCCTCGGTGTCGGCGGTACCGGTCATGCCGGAGAGCTTGCCGTACATGCGGAAGTAGTTCTGGAAAGTGATCGACGCCAGCGTCTGGTTCTCGCTCTGGATCTGCACGCCTTCCTTGGCTTCCACGGCCTGGTGCAGCCCGTCACTCCAGCGCCGGCCCGTCATCAAACGTCCGGTGAACTCGTCGACGATCACCACTTCGCCGCCGCTTTCGCCTTTTTGCACCACGTAGTGCTGGTCGCGGTGGTAGAGGTGCTTGGCCCGCAACGCCGCGTACACATGGTGCATCAGCGTGATGTTGCTCGGGTCGTACAGGCTCGCACCTTCGGCGAGCAGCCCGGCTTGGCCGAGCAGTTCTTCGGCGCGCTCGTGGCCGTCTTCGGTCAGATAGACCTGATGCTGCTTCTCGTCGACCGTGAAGTCGCCGGCTTCGATGACGCCTTCGCCGGTGCGCGGATCGGCCTCGCCGATCTGCTTCTTCAGGCTCGGTACCACGCCGTTGATGCGCACGTACAACTCGGTGTGGTCTTCGGCCTGGCCGCTGATGATGAGCGGCGTGCGCGCTTCGTCGATCAAGATCGAATCGACCTCGTCGACGATGGCGTAGTGCAGGCCACGCGCCACGCGGTCGCGCAGCTCGTAGACCATGTTGTCGCGCAGGTAGTCGAAACCGAATTCGTTGTTCGTTCCGTAGGTGACGTCCGCGGCGAACGCGGCGTGCTTCTCCTCGCGCCCCATGCCGGGCACATTCACGCCCACGGTCAGGCCGAGAAAGTTGTACAGCCGCCCCATCCACTCGGCGTCGCGGCGTGCCAGGTAGTCGTTGACGGTGACCAGATGCACGCCCAAGCCCCGCAGCGCGTTCAGGTACACCGGCAGCGTGGCCACCAGCGTCTTGCCTTCGCCGGTGCGCATCTCGGCGATCTTGCCTTCGTGCAAGGCGATGCCGCCGACCAGTTGCACATCGAAGTGGCGCATCTTCAGCGCGCGTTTGCCCGCTTCGCGCACTACCGCGAAAGCTTCGGGCAATACCTGCTCCAGGGTCTCGCCCTTTTCCAGCCTGGCTCGGAACAGATCGGTCTGGGCGCGCAGCATGGCATCGTCCAGGCGCTCGAATTGCGGCTCGAGCGCGTTGATCTTCTGCACCGCCTGGCGGTAGGTTTTCAGCAGCCGGTCATTTCGGCTGCCGAAGATGGAGGTAAGGATCTTGGGAAGCATGCGGCGATCGGGCAAACCCTGAAATGTAGCACCGGCCCCCTGGCCGCTATCGACCCGGACGCTTGGCGAATTCGAGCGGCGCGCCGGCTGGCATGGCCAGAAACCGCGCCGGGTCCTGCGGCGCCCCGCCCAGCAGCACTTCGAAGTGCAGGTGCGGTCCGGTCGAGCGCCCCGAGTTGCCGACCTCGGCGATCTTCTGCCCGCGCTTGACCACGGCGCCCTGCGCTACGAAGACCTGCGAACTGTGTGCGTAGCGCGTGATCAGGCCGTTGCCGTGGTCGAGCTCGATGACATGGCCGTAGGCCGGGTGAAACTCGGTGACGATGGCCACCCCGCCGGCCGCGGCGTGGATCGGCGTGCCGACGTCGGCCGGGAAATCCAACCCGTTGTGCAGCGCCAAACGGCCGCTGATCGGATCGGCGCGGAAGCCGAAGCCCGAGCCCACCGGCCCGTCGATCGGCGGCGAGGTGGGCACCATCAGCGCCCGCAGCTTGGCTTCGAGCAGCCGCGCTTCGAACAGCGTGAACAGATCGCTGTGCTGTTCGGCCGCGGCGTCCAGCGAGGTCAGCCAGCCATCCATCTCGGCCAGGCTCGGCGCGGCTGCGATGAAAGGCCCACCCTTGCCGCCGCGGCCGTCGCTGCCCTTGTCGCGCGGCGGGCTGGGCAACGGCTTCAAGTCCTCCACCTTCACTCCCACCAGGCCCGAGACCCGTTCGCCCATCGCCTCCAGCCGCACCAGCTTGGCGTGCATCTGGCCGACCCGCTCGGCAAAAGCGTCCAGGTTGTCGCGCAACACGCGGTCGCGCTGCGCGATCTCGTCGCGCACGATGAGCTTGACGAGCTGGCTCACCACCGGCCAGCCTTCGCGCGCGGCTTTCAGGAAGACGAAGTGGTACACCGCGCCCGAGATCGCCATCAGCAGCAGCACCAATACCAGTAGCGCCAGCGCGACCTTGAAACGGTTCACCTGGAACACCCGTGTGCGCTGCAAGCCTTCGTGCGTGACCAGTAGTTGCATCGCTAGACTCCTTGAATGTCTGCTGCTGCACCCGAACGCCGTGGCGCCCACTTGCACCAAGCGCTCGAGAGCCACCCCACGCTGGCCAGCCTGATGCAGCGCATGCAGGCCTCGCGCGACAACCTGGCAGCGATCATGGACCTGCTGCCCGAAGGCCTGCGCAACGAGGTGCAAGCCGGCCCGCTGGACGACAAGGGCTGGACGCTGCTGGCCAGCCACGCCTCGGCGGCGGCCAAGCTGCGGCAGTTGCGGCCGCTGTTCGAAGCCCGCTTGCGCGAGCGGGACCGGCCCGGCACACCCATCCGCATCAAGGTGCTCGCCCCTGGTTGAAGATCATTGGTGCCGGCTGTCCGAATCGAACGGACGACCTTCCGCTTACAAGGCGGGTGCTCTACCAGCTGAGCTAAGCCGGCGACGGGGAGGCGGATTGTAGGAGCCGCGCGCGGCCTACTTAATGCGCTTGAGCGAGGGCCGCGGCGATCCCGGTGCGCCGGGCGCCGGCGGCTCGGGCTGCGGATCCACCGGCTTGTCGGCGCCCGCGGCTTCTACGCCTTCGGTGCGTGCCAAGCGCAGGCCGCGCAGCGGTGTCGGCGGGCGCTGCGACTCGCCGGCATCTGGCCCGCGTGCGGCGCCGCCCTCGATGGGCACCGGGAAGGCCATGCCCTGGCCGTTCTCGCGCGCGTAGATCGCCACCACGTGATCGACCGGCACCACGATATCGCGCGCCGCGCCGCCAAAACGCGCCTTGAACTCGATCGTCTGGTTGCCCAACTTCAGCCCGCTGGTCGCCTCGAAGCCGACGTTGAGCACGATCTCGTTATTCTTCACGTACTCCATCGGCACCTGCACCGACGCGTCGACGTACACCGCCACATAGGGCGTGAAGCCGTTGTCGGTGCACCAGTCGTGCAGCGCGCGGATCAGGTACGGCCGCGTCGGCGTGCCTTGGCTGTCCGTGGGGGCAGAGATCGTCACGACACGGATGCTACTTGCGCATCACCTTCTCGGACGGCGTGAGCGCTTCGATGTAGGCCGGGCGCGAGAAGATTCGCTCGGCGTACTTGAGCAGCGGCACGGCGTTCTTGGACATGTCGATGCCGTAGTAGTCCAAACGCCACAAGAGCGGCGCGATGGCCACGTCGAGCATCGAGAAATCGTCGCCGAGCATGTACTTGTTCTTCAGGAAGATCGGCGCCAGCTGCGTCAGCCGGTCGCGGATCTGCGAGCGCGCCTTTTCCAGCTGCTTGTCGTTGGCCTTCACGCCGCGGCCTTCGAGCAGGTTCACATGCGCGAAGAGTTCCTTCTCGAAGTTGAAGAGGAACAGGCGCACGCGGGCCCGCGCCACCGGGTCGCCGGGCATCAGCTGCGGGTGCGGAAAGCGCTCGTCGATGTACTCGTTGATGATGTGCGACTCGTACAGGATCAGGTCGCGCTCGACGAGGATCGGCACCTCGTTGTACGGGTTCATCAGCGCGATGTCTTCGGGCTTGGCGAACAGGTCGACATCGCGGATCTCGAAG
>JANNQO010000073.1:0-33100 GCA_031400795.1 Rubrivivax sp.
CCCGCTCCCGCGGGCGGACGGGGAACTCGGCCCAGAAGCTGAAGAGCAGGCACAGGAGCCCCGGAGCGAGGAACCATTGGAAGCGCTCGATGAGGCGGGCGGTGTTTTTCTCAGCGAACTCGCCCTTCTGGCCGGCCTCGACGGTCTTGCTCAGCAGGGCGGGCAGGTCGACCCAGGCACTGGCGTCGGTGTAGGCGCCGCCGGTCAACTGGGCGTATCAGGCGCACTGCGTCCGCCGTCGACAAAGCCCCGGTCATGCCGCCTTTGGACACCATCGGCCATACGAGCAGGCTGCCCGAAGCAAACGCCGCGACGATCAGGATCCAGTTGTCGATGATGAACTTCACTTGAGGCACAGGGTTCGATGGACAGGGCCAAATTATAGAATCCGCCGCTTCACAGCTGCGTTGCACCCCGGACCATGTATCCGCTCGTTCTGATTCGCCATGGCGAATCCACCTGGAACCTCGAGAACCGCTTCACCGGTTGGGCCGACGTGCCACTGACCGACACCGGCGTCGCCCAAGCCCGGCAGGCCGGTGTGTTGCTGCGTGAAGGTGGCTTCGAATTCGACGTCGCCTACACCTCGGTGCTCAAGCGGGCCGTCTGGACCTTGTGGCATTGCCTGGACGAGATGGACCGAACCTGGATGCCAGTGGTCAATGACTGGCGACTGAACGAGCGCCACTATGGCGCCTTGCAAGGCTTGAACAAGGCCGAGACTGCGCGCAAGTATGGCGAAGCCCAGGTGATGGCTTGGCGCCGCAGCTACGACACGCCACCGCCGGCGCTCGATCCCGGCGATGCGCGCAACGTGCGCGACGACAGGCGTTACGCGCAGTTGCGGACCGACCAGATCCCGTTGAGCGAATGCCTGAAGGACACGGTGGCGCGCGTGATGCCGTTCTGGAACGAGGTGCTGGCCCCGGCCATCCTGGCCGGCCAGCGCGTGGTGATCGCAGCGCATGGCAATTCGATTCGTGCGCTGGTGAAGTACCTCGACGGCATCAGCGACGCCGACATCGTCGGGCTGAACATCCCGAATGGCATTCCGCTGGTCTATGACCTGGATGCGAAGCTTGCACCGATTGGCAGCCGCTACCTCGGCGATGCGGCGGCGGCCGCCGCCGCGGCCGCCGCCGTGGCAAACCAGGGGCGCACCTGAGCCCGTGGCCGGTGCGGTGCACGCGGCGTTGATGCCACAGGCATAAAAAAACCCGGACGAATCCGGGTTCTCAGTTCACAGGACGGCAGCCCGCGCTTGCGCGCTTGCCACCGTTGTGAGTCAGGGCTTGTTGCCGGTAGGAAACGGCCATGCCGCCGCCGGGCTCAGCGCCGTCTTCGGCGCAGGCGCTGGGGCAGGAGCCGCTTTCTTTGCCGCCTTCTTTGCTGCCGGCTTCTTGGCCGCAGGCTTCTTCGCAGCAGCCTTCTTCGGTGCAGCCTTCTTCGCAGCGGCCTTCTTCTTTGGCGCTGCCTTCTTCGCGGCGGCCTTCTTCGGCGCCGCCTTCTTCGCAGCAGCCTTCTTCGGCGCCGCCTTCTTCGCAGCGGCCTTCTTGGGCGCCGCCTTCTTCGCAGCGGCCTTCTTCGCCGGAGCCTTCTTGGCAGCGGCCTTCTTCGCCGGAGCCTTCTTTGCCGGCGCTTTTTTCGCCGGAGCCTTCTTCGCAGTTGCCATAACGATCTCCTTGATCAAGTTACAAAGAGCACCGCGCTGCTCGATACAGCGCGGCGATTCACCGCCCGATGGTCTGCCAGTTCACCTTCGTGATCTGGCGGTTGCCCCGGTACGACGAATGGGGTACGGGCTGGCGCATCGTGGTCGATGCGTCGCAACCCTCGAACCAACCTGGTCGCTTGCGTTGTCGTTGTTCACGACCAGGTTCAATCCCACGAAAGCGCACCACCGGTCTGGTATTCGATGACACGCGTTTCGAAGAAATTCCTTTCCTTCTTCAGGTCGATCATTTCGCTCATCCACGGGAACGGGTTTTCCTCGTTCGGATAAAGCGCCTCGAGGCCGATCTGCGTGGCCCGCCGGTTGGCGATGTAGCGCAGGTAGCCCTTGAACATCGATGCGTTCATGCCCAACACGCCACGCGGCATGGTGTCTTCAGCGTAGCGGTACTCGAGCTCCACCGCTTGTTCGAAAAGCGCCTTGATTTCGCCCTTGAAGGCCGGCGTCCACAGCTGCGGGTTCTCGAGCTTGATGGTGTTGATCAGGTCGATGCCGAAGTTGCAGTGCATCGACTCGTCGCGCAGGATGTACTGGTACTGCTCGGCCGCGCCGGTCATCTTGTTCTGCCGCCCCAGCGCCAGGATCTGCGTGAAGCCGACGTAGAAGAACAGGCCTTCCATCAAGCAGGCGAAGACGATCAGGCTCTTCAACAAGGTCTGGTCGGCTTCAGGGGTGCCGGTGTTGAAGTGCGGGTCCATGACCGCGCCGATGAACGGGATCAGGAACTCATCCTTGTCGCGGATCGACTTGACTTCGTTGTAGGCGTTGAAGATCTCGCTCTCGTCAAGGCCGAGCGATTCGACGATGTACTGATAGGCGTGGGTGTGGATCGCCTCTTCGAAGGCCTGGCGCAACAGGAACTGCCGGCATTCGGGCGCCGTGATGTGGCGGTAGGTGCCCAGCACGATGTTGTTGGCCGCGAGCGAATCGGCAGTCACGAAGAAGCCGAGATTGCGCTTGATGATGCGGCGCTCGTCGTCGGTCAAGCCGTTCGGGTCTTTCCATGTCGCGATGTCGCGCGACATGTTGACCTCTTGCGGCATCCAATGGTTGGCGCAGGAGGCGAGGTACTTCTCCCAGGCCCACTTGTACTTGAACGGCACCAGTTGGTTGACGTCGGTCTGGCCGTTGATGATGCGCTTGTCGGCGGCACTGACGCGACGCGAAGTCGGCGCGGCATGCTCGGGATCTTTGCGCGCCGACGACGCGGCCTTTGATTCGGCACGCACGACCTCGGGCTTCTTCGCGGCTGTCGAGAGCATCGCGGGCCGAAGAGCCGGCGCCGCCGCAGCGCGCGCTGCGGCATTCGATGAGGTGCTACGAACTTCGTCTTCCCAGACCAGCATGTGTCGGTGTCCTATGGTGTCGAATTATCGGAGTGTTGTGCGAGAACACCAAGCACTTGTTGACATCGGAGCGCTCATGATGTTGTTCAGTCGCATCGAAGGTCAACAAGTCGGAGTCACTGACAGGCTTCGCATCACTGACAAGCTTCGCATCACTGACAAGCTTCGCAGTCGGGCTCGTCGATCGCACAGAGCTTCGGGTCGCTCGCGGGCTCGGCCGTCGTCGATGCAGAGGGCACCGCGTTCAGCGCACCGCCGCCCACCGTCGACTTCTCGGCGTAGGTGGCGCTGGTCGTGCGCAGGTAGTAGGTTGTCTTCAGGCCGCGCAGCCACGCCAGCTTGTAGGTCTCGTCGAGCTTCTTGCCCGAGGCGCCGGCCATGTAGATGTTCAGCGACTGCGCCTGGTCGATCCACTTCTGGCGGCGCGCGCCGGCTTCGATCAACCAGCGCGTGTCGATCTCGAAGGCGGTGGCGTACAGGCGCTTGAGTTCGTCGGGCACGCGGTCGATGGCGCGCAACGAACCATCGAAGTGTTTCAGGTCCATCGCCATCACATCGTCCCACAGGCCGAGCTTCTTCAGGTCGCGCACCAGGTACTCGTTGACGATCGTGAACTCGCCCGACAGATTGGACTTCACGGACAGGTTGCCGAAACTCGGTTCGATCGACGCATCGACGCCGATGATGTTGGAGATGGTGGCCGTCGGTGCGATGGCCACGCAGTTGGAGTTGCGCATGCCGTGTTCGGCGATGCGGGTGCGCAGGCTCGACCAGTCCAGCGTGCTCGACCGGTCGACTTCCACATGCCCACCGCGCTGATCGGCCAGGATCTCCAGCGAGTCCAGCGGCAACACGCCGCGGTCCCACAGCGAGCCGCGGTACGTGGAATAGCGCCCGCGCTCGGCGGCGAGTTCGGTCGAGGCCCAATAGGCGTGGAAGCAGACGGCTTCCATCGAACGGTCGGCGAACTGCACCGCCTCATCGCTGGCGTAGGGTATGCGCAACTGATAGAGGCAGTCCTGGAAGCCCATGATCCCGAGGCCGACCGGCCGGTGCCGCAGGTTCGAGTCGCGCGCCTTCTTCACCGCGTAGTAATTGATATCGATGACGTTGTCGAGCATGCGCATCGCGGTGGCCACCGTGCGCTTCAGCTTGGCCTGATCAACCACGCCGTCCTTCAAGTGCTGCGCCAGGTTCACGCTGCCCAGGTTGCACACCGCGATCTCGGTGTCGCTGGTGTTCAGGGTGATCTCGGTGCACAGATTGCTCGAATGCACTACGCCCACATGCTGCTGCGGGCTGCGCAGGTTGCAGGCGTCCTTGAAGGTGATCCAGGGATGCCCGGTCTCGAACAGCATCGTCAGCATCTTGCGCCACAGGTCGCGCGCGGCCATGCGCTTGTGCAGCTTGATCTCGCCGCGCTCGGCCCTCGCTTCGTAGGCGGTGTAGGCGGTCTCGAAATCACGGCCGAACTTGTCGTGCAGGTCGGGCGCTGTCGATGGCGAGAACAGCGTCCAGGGGCCGCCCTCGACGACACGGCGCATGAACAGATCGGGGATCCAGTTCGCGGTGTTCATGTCGTGCGTGCGCCGCCGGTCGTCGCCGGTGTTCTTGCGCAGCTCTAGGAACTCTTCGATGTCCAGGTGCCAGGTCTCGAGGTACGAGCACACGGCGCCCTTGCGCTTGCCGCCCTGGTTGACGGCCACCGCGGTGTCGTTGACGACCTTCAGGAACGGCACCACGCCCTGGCTCTTGCCGTTGGTGCCTTTGATGTAGGAGCCCAGTGCGCGCACGCGCGTCCAGTCATTGCCCAGACCGCCGGCGAACTTGGACAACAGCGCGTTCTCTTTCAGCGCCTCGTAGATGCCGTCGAGGTCGTCGGCGACCGTCGTCAGGTAGCAGCTCGAGAGCTGCGAACGCCGCGTGCCGCTGTTGAAGAGGGTCGGCGTGCTGGACATGAAATCGAAGCTCGCCAGCACGTTGTAGAACTCGATCGCGCGCGCTTCGCGGTCGATCTCGTTCAGCGCCAGCCCCATCGCCACGCGCATGAAGAAGGCCTGCGGCATTTCGATGCGCGCTTCGTCGATATGCAGGAAGTAGCGGTCGTAAAGAGTCTGCAGGCCGAGGTAGTCGAACTGCAGGTCGCGGCTCGCGTCGAGCGCGGCGCCGAGCCTGGCCAGGTCGAACTGCAGCAGCTTCTCGTCGAGAAGTTCGGCGTCGACCCCCTTCTTGATGAACAGCGGGAAGTAGTCGGCATAGCGCGCGGCCATCTGCGCCTGCGTGACTTCGACCCCGAGGATCTCGCGACGGATGGTGTGCAGCAGCAGCCGCGCGGTGGCGCGCGTGTAGGCCGGGTCCTTTTCGATCAGCGTGCGTGCGGCGAGGATCGCCGCCTTGTGCACTTCTTCGATCGGCACGCCGTCGTACAAATTGCGGCGCGTTTCGGCCAGGATGGGTTCGGCACCCACGTCGGCGCCCAGACCCGCGCAGGCACCTTCGATCAACTCGCGCAGCGCGCGCTGATCCAGCGGTACACGCTGGCCGCCGTCGAGCACGAACAGTTCGCTGGCCTTGGGTTGCACCGGCGCGCCTTGCCGCGCACGCTCTTGCGAGCGCCGCTCGCGGTACAGCACGTAGGCGCGCGCCACCTCGTGGTGGCCGCCGCGCATCAGCGCCAGCTCGACATGGTCTTGCACGTCTTCGATGTGAAAGGTGCCGCCGCCGGGACGCGAGCGAAGCAGCGCGCGCACCACGCCTTCGGTGAGGCGCTCCACCGTCTCGCGCACGCTGGCCGAGGCCGCGCCCTGCGTGCCGTGCACGGCCAGGAAGGCCTTCATCAGCGCGACGGCGATCTTGTTCGGCTCGAAGCCGACCACCGCGCCGTTGCGGCGGATGATCTGGTAGCCCGCGAACACCGACGCTGCCACCGCGCCCGCGCTGCCGCCCGACGCGGCGCCTGGCGCGCGGACGGTGGTTTGGGCTTCGCTGGCGGTCGTCGTGAGCATGGGGTCCCCTCGTGGTCGGCTGTCGTGCAGCGGCGAATCGTCCGGTCATCCGGTTGCGCCGCGTGCGGGTGGTCTGGAAGTGTCTTGCCGGCGTTCGATCGCGCCGGGGCCAAGGTCGAGCGAAGCACTATATCTGGGGCCTCGGCACCTCACAAGGCACTACAGCTAGTGTACTTCCCGGATTGTGCGGTGAAGGCCAGGCGAGCTTGCTTGAAGACAGCGCGGCGCGCAGGCGCGGCCAGTCGAAGCCGGCGCCGGGGTCGCCTTTGCGGCCCGGCGCGATGTGCTCGTGGCCGGCCACCGCATCGATCGGGTAGCGGCGCCGCAGGGCGCGCAGCAGCGTGGCCAGGCGTTGATACTGCGCGGCTTCGAAGCGCTCGCCCTCCAGGCCTTCGAGTTCGATGCCGATCGAATAGTCGTTGCAGTTCGCGCGGCCTTGCCAGCTCGACACGCCGGCATGCCAGGCGCGCTGCTCGCAGGACACGAACTGGATCACGCGGCCATCGCGGCGCACCAGGAAATGTGCCGAGACTTGCAAACCGCGAATCTCTGCGAAGAAGGGATGCGCATCCCAATCCAAGCGGTTGGTGAACAAGGCTTCGATGGCCGGCCCGCCGTAGTCACCGGGCGGCAGGCTGATTGAATGCAGCACGGCGAGCGTGGTTCGTGTGCCGTTCGGCCGCGCGCCGAAGTTCGGCGATGTACAGCGCCGCGCTCGTGGCCACCAGCCGTCGTGCCAGCGCCGTGGCTCACGCTCCACGGTCGAGGCCGCCCTCGCTGCCGGTTTCGCCGACCAGGATGCCGAGCCGGGCCATGCGATAGCGCATCTGGCGCAGCGACAGGCCCAGGCTCGCACCGGCCGCGGTGCGGTTGTAGCGGTGGCGGTCGAGCGCGCGCTGCAGGATCTCGCGTTCGATCTGATCCAGATGTGCGACCAGATCGCTGGGCAGGTCGGACACCGGGCGCTGCGTCTCGGCGCCGAACTCCGGCATCGGTGTCTCGAGTTCGGGGCGCAGGCTCTCGCTCTCGGTGCCCTCGGTGCCGTCCACGAGGTCGATGTCGGGCGGCTCGATGATGCTGCCGCCGGACAAGGCCAGCGCGCGGTGCAGCAGATTCTCGAGTTCGCGCACGTTGCCCGGAAACGAGTGCCGCGCCAGCCGCTCGAGAGCCGCCTGCGACAGCTCCGGCACCTGCGCCACACCGGCATCGCGCGCGATGCGTTCGAGCACCGCCTGGCCGATCACGGGCAGATCGGCAAGCCGTTCGCGCAGCGGCGGCACCGCGATCTGGATCACGTTCAGGCGGTAGAACAGGTCTTGCCGGAAGCGCCCCGCTTGCACTTCGGTGGCCAGGTCCCGGTGCGTGGCGCTGACGATGCGCACGTTCACCGGCAGCTCGGCCACCGCGCCCAGCGGCCGCACCACGCGCTCCTGGATCACGCGCAGCAGCTTGCTTTGCATCTGCAGCGGCAAATCGCCGATCTCGTCGAGGAAGATGGTGCCGCCTTGCGCGGCCTGGAAGAAGCCGGGCCGGTCTTCCTGCGCGCCGGTGAAGGCGCCCTTGCGGTAGCCGAAGAACTCGGCCTCGAGCAGGTTCTCGGGGATCGCGCCGCAGTTCACCGCGACGAAAGGCTGCTCGCCGCGCGGTGAGACTTCATGGATGGCGCGCGCAACGAGTTCCTTGCCGGTGCCCGATTCGCCGTTCACCAGCACCGGCGCCATGCTGCGCGCCACCTTGCCGATCAGCTCGCGCACCTGCTGCATCGCCAACGATTCGCCGCTGATGCGCTCCAGCGCGCGGTGCCGAGGGGCTGCCTTGGCATCGGCGGCGCGGGGCAGTGCGAGCGGGGGCACTTCGAGCGCGACGCGCCGGCCCAGCGCCGACGCAACGACGGCACGAAACTGTTTCAGGTCCACGGGCTTGGTGAGGTAATCGTAGGCGCCGGCCTTCAGCGCTTCGACGGCGTTCTCGGCCGAGCCGTAGGCGGTGATGACGACGGCCTTCTCGCTGCGCCCGGCAGCTTCGAGCTTGTGCAGCAGGTCCAGGCCGGTGCCGTCCGGCAGCCGCATGTCGGTGATCAGCAACTGGTAGCGGCGCTGCTGCAGCAAGCCCCAGGCCTCGGCCACCGAGCCGGCGCATTCGACGTCGTAGCCTTCGCGCACCAGGGTCAGCTCGTACAGCGTGCGCAGGTCCGGCTCGTCGTCGACGACGAGCAGTTTGAGGTTGGCCAGCGAGCTCATCGGGTTTTCACAGTGGCAGCAGGGTTTCGCCGACCGGCAAGTTGGCGCGGCGCATCGCGACGACGAACTCGTTGCGCAGGCGCTCCGCGGCCGGCCGGGCGCGGTATTCGATGCTGGCATCGTAGCGCTCGCAGAGTTCGCGGCAGATGTACAGGCCCAAGCCCGAGCCGCGGCTGCGCGTGGAGAAGAAGGGCTCGAACAGATAACGTTCGACTTCGGGTGCGATCGGTTCGCTGTCGCTGAGCACGGCCAGTTGCGCGGTGGCGTCGTCGCGTTGTGCCAGGTGCAGGAAGATCGCGCCGGGCGAGTCGCTGGCGTGGCGCCGCGCGTTGTCGAGCAGGTTCACGAGAACGCGGCGCAAGTGCTCGGGGTCGAACACCACGCCCAGAGTGCTGCTGGGCAACTCCACGCGCAAGCGGCTTTCGGTGCCCAGCGGCAAGCCCACCGTGGCGGACCATTCGGCGGCGGCCGCGGCGATTTCGGCGCGGGCGTCGATGATGCGGCGCACCGGTTGCGCGCCGGGCGCCACTTCCATCACGTCGTCGACCAGGCGCTTCAGCCGCTCGACGTTGTCGGCCACCATGCGCGCCAGTCGCTGCTGCGTCGGGTTCAGGTTGTCTTCGAGCAGCAGCGCGTTTGCCTGCGAGATCGCCGCCAGCGGATTGCGGATCTCGTGCGCGATGCCGGCCGAGACACGGCCCATCGCGGCGAGTTTCTCCTGGCGCAGGCGCGATTGCGCGGTGCGTACATCCTCCAGCAGCAGCATCGCCCAGGGCTCGCGGCGCGCCGCACCCTCGACTGGGTCGGACGCGCGCCGCGAGGGAACGACGGGCGTGTCGCTGCCGCGCCTGGTGGATTCGAACGAGGCGTCGCTACCGCGTCGCACGAAGGAGGTGCCATGCACGAAGCGCACCCGCATGCGCAAGGTGCGCGAGTAGCCGCCGTCGAAGACCAAAGTCACGTCGCGCCCCTCTTCGGGCCAGTCACCGTCGGCCAGCGCGCGCGCCACCGCATGCGCCAAGCCGCGCCAGTCGCTGCGTGCGCTCAGATTGAATGGCGCTGGCTCGCTCAAGCCCTGCCCCACCAGCAGCGCGCGCGCCGCCGGGTTGGCGGCACGCACGCGCTGCCGGTGGTCGACCACCAGCACGCCATCGGCCATTTCCTCGATCACCAGGCGGTTCAGCAGCGCTTGCTGGCGCGCCAGTTCCAGGCCGCCGCGCGCCGCCTGTTCCTCGCGCGCCAAGCGCACCGAGAGCTCACCGGCGAGCAGCGTGATGACGAACAGCCCGACGCCGGCCAGCCCCGATTGCAGCATCTGGTTGGTGACGCCGGCGCCAGCCAGCGACTGGCTCCAGGCCACCAACAGCAGCATCAAGGTCACCCCCGCGGCCGTACCCAGCGCCAGCACGCGCGCCGTGGTCACCCCGCCCATCAGCACCGGCAGCACCACCAGCGCGCCGAAGTTGAAACTGGCCGCAGGCTCGAGCAGGTGCAGTGCGGAGAACGCGAGCAGGTCCACGCCGATTGTGGCCAGCCATTGGCGCTGGCGCATCGCCACGCGCTGTTGCGGTTCGGCCAGCGGGGTGTAGCGTGGCAGCAGCCACAGCGTGATTGCCTGCACAGCGTAGGCGATGCACACCAGCACCACCGGCATCGCCGTGCGCGTGCCCATCAAGCCCAGCGCCACCTGCGCTGCCACCAAGCTCACGCCGACCACCGCGCGCGCCGCGATGTAGATGCGGTGCACGCGCGCCAGCGGGATATCGCGCGGTTTGGCGCTCGTCGGGTGGTCGGCGGCATCGTCGCCGTTCGCGGCCGCGAACAGCGATTCGAGACCCGTGCCCTCAGCCGCGGGGCCGAACCAGGATTCGCCCAGCGGCGGCCGCGGCTGCTGGCGGCGGTCGCCCTGGCGGCGGTCTTCCCGGCGGCGCTCGCTCGCGGCGGCGTTCATCGCTTCAGCGAACGCCCAGGCGGCGGTGTTCTTCACCGCAATAGGCGCGGCCGGCAGCATCGCGCAACGCCTCCTGTTCGGGCAGGTGCAATCCGCAATGGGCACAAGCGATGATCGCCGTGCCAGCGGGCGGGGCGGCCGGCGGCTTGTCGGCGCGGCGCCGGCGGCTGCCGATCAGCCACAGGACCAGCAGCACCACCAGCAGCACGAGCAGATACTTCATCGCCAGGGCCTTGACAACAGTACTTCGAAGACGAAGCGTGAACCGACATAGGCCAGCAGCAGCAGCAGCGCACCGGCGTACAGCCCGCGCGTCGCGCGGCGGCCGCGCCAGCCGCGCAGGCGACGCCCGGCGATCAGCGCCGCGAACAGAGCCCAGGCGAGCATCGAGAACACGGTCTTGTGGTCCCAAGACCAATGCGCCGGCGCCAGCACGCCCATCAACAACGCGGCGCTGAGCACCGCGAAGCCGGCTTCGACGAAGCGGAAAGTCAGCCGCTCGAGTTGCAACAAAGGCAATCCGCCCGGGGCTGCTGAAGGCCTGGCGCGCTGCGCCGCGCCGGGCTGCTTGAGCCGGCGCTCGGCTGCGTCCAGCAGCAGCGCATGCAGCACCGCGGCGCCGAAGAGTCCGTACGAACCGACGCCGAGCACGAAGTGCAGCGGCCCGAGCGAGGTCGCGAAGCGCCGCGCCTCGCCGGGGAAAGTGGCCGCCAGCAGTACCGCGGCCATGCCCGCCAGCGCCAGGCTGATGCGCACCGGCGGCAGCGGCACCAGGCGTGATTCCACCGTGTGCACCGCGATCACCAGCCACACCGTGAGCGAGAGCACCGGCGCGAAACCCAGCCGCGTGCCGGCCTCGCCCCATCCGCCGATGTCCAGCACCAGCACCAGCAGGTGCAGTGTCCAGCCGATCAGCAGTGCCCACGGCAGCCGCCGCGCATCGCCGCGCGAGGGCAGTGCGGCGATACCGTATCCGAGCAAGGACGCCGCCAGTGCCGCAAGCGCCCACCAGGCACCTGCGCCCGCCGCTTCGGCTCCGGCCATCGCAGGTCCAGGGGATAAGATCATCGGCACAGTTTACTTTCGCCACTCCGACGCCTCGCCTGCCCAGGCCCTGCCTGAAGCACCTCGAGCTACCGGCGCCGGCTATCCCCCACCCATGGCTTCGACCCTTTCAGACCGCCTGTCGCGGCTCGTCAAGACGATGCGCGGCCAGGCCCGCATCACCGAGAACAACGTGCAGGACATGCTGCGCGAGGTGCGCATGGCGCTGCTCGAAGCCGACGTGGCGCTGCCGGTGGTTCGCGATTTCGTTACGCGCGTGAAAGACAAGGCGCTTGGCCAGGAGGTAGCGGGCTCGCTGAACCCTGGGCAGATGCTGGTGAGCATCGTGCACAAGGAACTCGCCGCGACGATGGGCGAAGTGGACGCGACCGGTGCATTGAAACCGCCCGCCGATATCGACCTGGCCACGCAACCACCTGCAGTGATTTTGATGGCCGGCCTGCAAGGCGCGGGCAAAACCACCACCACCGGCAAGTTGGCGCGCCATCTGATCCAGAAACGCAAGAAGAAGGTGCTCACCGTCTCGGCTGACGTGTACCGGCCGGCGGCCATCGAGCAGCTGAAGTCCGTCACCGCGCAGGCCGGTGCCGAGTGGTTCCCATCGGCGCCGTCGCAAAACCCGCGCGAGATCGCGCTGGCCGCACTTGACCACGCCAAGCGCCACTATTTCGATGTGCTGCTGGTCGACACCGCTGGCCGGCTGGGCATCGACGCCGCGCTGATGGCCGAGATCCGCACGCTGCACGAGGTGTTGCGGCCGGTGGAAACACTCTTCGTCGTCGACGCCATGCAGGGCCAGGACGCGGTGAACACCGCGCGCGCCTTCAAGGACGCGTTGCCGCTGACCGGCGTGGTGCTGACCAAACTCGACGGCGATGCGCGCGGCGGCGCGGCGCTGTCGGTGCGCACGATCACCGGCGCGCCGATCAAATTTGCCGGTGTCTCCGAGAAGATCGACGGACTGGAAGTCTTCGACGCCGAGCGGCATGCCGGGCGGGTGCTGGGCATGGGCGACATCGTCGCGCTGGTCGAAGAGGTGCAAAAAGGTGTCGACATCGGCGCTGCGCAGAAACTCGCCGACAAGGTCAAGTCGGGCGGCTTCGATCTCGACGACTTCCGCGAACAAATTTCGCAGATGAAGAAGATGGGCGGCCTGTCCAGCCTGATGGACAAGCTGCCCAGCCAGCTGAGCCAGCGTGCTGCCGGCGCCGACCTCGACAGGGCCGAGCGTGACGTGCGCCGCATGGAGGGCATCATCTGCTCGATGACGCGCACCGAGCGGCGCAAGCCCGAACTCATCAAGGCCAGCCGCAAGCGCCGTATCGCCGCTGGCGCCGGCGTGCAAGTTCAGGAAGTGAACCGGCTGCTGAACCAGTTCGAGCAGATGCAGGGCATGATGAAGAAGATGAAAGGTGGCGGCCTGATGAAAATGATGAAGCGCATGGGTGGAATGGGTGGAATGGGCGGTCCGCCGGGGGCACTTCGCTAGCGTGACGGCTACCCGGCGTTTGATTCCGATAGTTACATTTTTCGCATCTACACCTTGACCGAGCCCCGCGCACCCCGGTAACTTGCGGTCTCAACTGCTTCATGTGCCCCGGGTGGGCACTTCAGCTCATCATGGATCTCCAAGCCTCGGTCGTCACGGCCGCCGTGCTGCTGCTGGCAACACTTGTGCTGATGCGTTGGCGCCGGCGTGGCGACCCGCTGCGCGCCCAGCGCGACAACCTCGACACGGTGGCTGATTGGCCGCCCCAGTCGGTACGCATCATGTCGATCGCCGAGCGCCAGTCCTACGATCTGGTACGCAAGGCCCTGCCGGGCATCATGGTGCTGGCGCAGGTGCCCTTGTCGCGTTTCATCCGCGTGCCGACGCGGCATTCGTACCAGGAGTGGATGTCCCGTGTCGGCGCCTTGAGCGCCGATCTGCTGTTGTGCGACAGCGGTTCGCGCGTGCTCGCGGTGGTTGATGTGCGAAGCGCCGACGAGACCGACCGCGCGCGCCGTCGTCACGATCGGATGGCGCGGGTGCTGAAAGGCGCCGGCGTGCGCGTCTACACCTGGCGCGAGAACGAGTTGCCCAGCGCCTCGCAGGTGCGCGCATTGGTCGGTGCCGAGCTCGAGCGGCATGCCGGCATCAAGCCGCAGCCGCTGAACTCGCGCCCGATGCCGCTGATCCCGGTGGCCGAGATGGAAGAGATTCTCGCGGTCGGCGACCAGGGCCAGTACGACGCGTCGCTCGAGCCGGTGCCATCGGGGTTCTTCGAGGACATGACCTCCGCGCCGGTCGCGACGGCGCGCCGTTAGGTCGGGGCCGGCGGCGCCCTCCGAATCAGCTGCAACCGCTTGCTGCGATGCTAGCGGCCGCCTGAGCGCCCCGAGTTGCCCGCGTTCGAGCGGCCGTTGCGCGGCGCCGGTTCGCCGCCCCGCGCCGCCGGGCGCCCGCCGGCGCTGCTGCGCGAAGCAGCGGCGCGTTGGGGTTGCGACGGCCGCGAGGAGCGTGCTGGCCGCGGCGGCAGTTGCGAGGCCGGCGTACGGCGCTGCCCGCCGATGCCGATCGTCATGCGGCCGAGCACGATCGGCTCGGCGCGCTCGCCGGCTGGCGGCTCGAAGCCGACGACCGTCTCGCGCGGAATCGAGTGCCTGATGAGCCGCTCGATGTCGCGCACGAAGATTTCCTCGTCCAGGCAAACCAGCGAGATCGCTTCGCCGGTGGCGCCGGCGCGGCCGGTGCGGCCGATCCGGTGCACGTAGTCCTCGGGCACGTTGGGTATTTCGAAGTTCACCACGTGCGGCAGCTGG
Source organism: Rubrivivax sp. (assembly GCA_031400795.1). Lineage (GTDB taxonomy): Bacteria > Pseudomonadota > Gammaproteobacteria > Burkholderiales > Burkholderiaceae_C > Rubrivivax. Next base: position 14,142 of record JANNQO010000073.1, read on the forward strand.
TCGATGTCGATGCCACGCGCGGCGATGTCGGTGGCCACCAGCAGCTGCAGCTCGCCGCTCTTGAAGTCGGCCAGTGCCTTGGTGCGCGCAGTCTGGCTCTTGTTGCCGTGGATCGCCATCGCGGTGACGCCATGGTCGTTCAGCCAATCGGCCAGGCGGTTGCAGCCATGCTTGGTGCGCAGGAATACCAGCACCTGATGCCAGTCACCCTGCGTGACGAGGTGGCGCAGCAGCTCCTTCTTGCGCTCGCGCCCCACCGGGTGGATCTTCTGCGCGATGTTCTCGGCGGTGGCGTTGCGGCGCGCCACTTCGATCAAGGCCGGGGCGTTCAGCAAGCGGTCGGCCAGCGCCTTGATGTCGTCGCTGAAGGTCGCCGAGAAGAGCAGGCTCTGCTTCTTCGGCGGCAGGATCGCCAGCACGCGCTTGATGTCGTGGATAAAGCCCATGTCGAGCATGCGATCGGCTTCGTCGAGCACGAAGATCTGCACTTTTGACAGGTCCAGCGTGCCTTGCTGGTGGTGGTCGAGCAGGCGGCCGGGGGTGGCGACGAGGATGTCGACGCCGCGGCGCAGGCGGTCGATCTGCGGCTGCATGCCCACACCACCGAACATCACCATGCTGGTCAGCGGCAGGTGCTTCCCGTAGGTGCGCACGCTTTCTTCGACTTGCGCGGCGAGTTCGCGGGTCGGCGTGAGGATCAAGGCGCGGATGACGATGCGCCCACGGGCGTCGCGCTGCGATTTTTCGGCGGCCAGCCGGTGCAGCATCGGCAAGGTGAAGCCGGCGGTCTTGCCGGTGCCGGTTTGCGCGCCGGCCAGCAGATCGCCGCCCTTCAGCACGGCGGGAATGGCTTGCGCCTGGATCGGGGTGGGGGTGTCGTAACCCTGCTCGCGGATCGCGCGCAGCAGCGGCTCGGCCAGGCCGAGGTCGGTGAAATGCATGAGTGAAGGCTCGTGGAGCCGTGGATCGCAGCCTGCTGTCACCCGTGGCGGGTGCACCAGTCGGAAGGCGCGAAGGGGGACAGAGGCGTCGGAAGCGACCGCTGCACGATGACTGGAGCTTGTGCAGCAAGCACCGAGTCTACCGCAGTGCAGCAATGGCTGTCGGTCAGCGCATCACGTTCTGCTGGAAGCGGCGCGGCGACCGCTTCACCCTCGAGCGCGAGGTGCCGCACGCGGAGCGATGCGGCGCGCAAGGCGCGGCCTACTGGGTGGCGCGCCACAACAAGCTGGAACACGTCAGGCCGGCATCGCCTGGTGCGCGTTCAGCCGCAGCCAGCCGCGCGCGATACGGTAGATCGCCCAAAGGCCGAGCAGACCCATGCCCAGCGCGAGTGTGCCGAAGCCGATGAACACCAGCATCAGCGGCGCCGAGACCACGAACACCAGCAGCATCCACGCGGCGGCGTACCAGAAGGTGCGAATCTGCCAGGTGAAGTGCGACTCGAGCCAGCTGCCCTTGGCCTCGCTGCGGTAGATGTAGTTCAGGATCACCGCGATGATCGACGGCCAGCCGAGCAGGAAGCTGCCGATCACGCTGGCCGCGCCGAACGCCCCCAGCACCAGCCCGATGGCGTGCAGCCCGTAGACGATGTGCGTCACGCGCACGGTGGAGGATTGGGCTTCGACGGTCATCGTGGTGTTCATCTGGAATGGGCCTCCGAGGCAGGTTGAAGAGACGGCCGGAGACTGTAGCCCCCGAGCTCACTCCGTTCGCTACCCCCCAAGGGGGCGCGTCAGCGGCTTGGGGCGGCCCGACGCCGCTGACATGGGGCGCGCGCCCAGGATGACAAGGGCCCAGGCCGACAATATAAAGACCGCGCCGATCCACGACAGCCTGGCCAAGCCCAGCCACGCGATCGCCAGCCCACTCACGGCCGCACCCAAAGCCGTGCCCAGGTACAGCATCGACGTGTTCAGCGAGAGTGCGATCGGCGTCTGCGCTCCGGCCAGCACCGCCAGCCGGCTTTGCTGCGGCGCCATCAGGCTGAAGCCAGCCACGCCCCAGACGATCATCACGCCCATCATCGCGGCGTGATGGCCTTGTGTGAAGGGCAGCAGCAGCATCGCCGCGCCCATCAGCGGCAGCATGGCCAACAACACGCGGCGCGCGCCGAAGCGGTCGCTTGCGGCGCCGCCGACCAGCGTGCCGACCACCCCGGCGATGCCGAAGCCCACCAACGTGAGCGCGAGTTCATTGCCGGACATCGGCACCAGCGCGGTGAGCACCGGGCCAAGGTAGGAGAAGACCGAAAAGATCGCGGTGAAGTAGGCCAGTGTCGTGAGCAGCACGGCCGCGAGCGGTGGATTCTTCAGAACCTGCGCCATGCCCGCCAGGCTTGCGCCCGGGGCTTGCAGATCAGCCGGCAGGCGCAACGCCAGCGCCACGATCATCAGCGCGCACGCGGCCACCAACACCCACAGCGCCGCGTGCCAGCTGTACTGGCTGGCGATCCACGCGCCCAGCGGCACGCCGATCACGTAGCTCAGGCTCACGCCCAGGAACACATACGACAGCGCCTGGCCCCGCTGCGCGGGCGCCACCGCAGCCACCACCAGCCCCGCTGCCAGCGGCGTGAACATCGAGCCCAGCCCGAGCACCACCCGGCCGGCGAGCAGTTGCGTCAGGTTCGGTGCCAGCGCGCACAGCACGTTGCCTGTGGTGATGACGGCCATTGCGAACAGCAGCGCGCGCTTGCCCGGCCAGCGGCCGGTGGCGGTGAGCACCAGCGGCGCGAGCACTGCGGTGGAAAGCGCGTACGCAGTCATCGCCTGGCCCACCGCAGCGGTGGGCACGCGCAGCTCTTGCGCGATGGTTCCGACGATGCCGGTGAGCACGAAAGCCGACGAGCCGATCACCAGGTTGCCCAGTGCCAGCAGCACGATCAGCGGCAGGGCCGATGTCATCGGGGCACGATAGCAGCTCCACGATAATGCGCGGTTTCACTGCGCGCGCCGACTCGAAAGCTCACCATGGCCCAGTACGTATTTACGATGAACCGCGTCGGCAAGATCGTGCCGCCGAAGCGGCAGATCCTGAAGGGCATTTCGCTGTCCTTCTTCCCCGGGGCCAAGATCGGTGTGTTGGGGGTCAACGGTTCGGGCAAGAGCACCTTGCTGAAGATCATGGCCGGCATCGACAAGGAGATCGAAGGCGAGGCCACACCGATGCCGGGCCTGAAGATCGGCCACCTGCCGCAGGAGCCGCAGCTCGAGCCCGATCAAAACGTTCGCGAATGTGTCGAGCAGGGCATCGGCGGCGTGCTGGCCGCCAAGAAGCGCCTCGACGCGGTCTATGCCGCCTACGCCGAGCCCGACGCCGACTTCGACGCCCTGGCTGCGGAACAAGCCGAACTCGAAGCGGTGATCGCCGCCGCCGGCAGCGAGAACACCGACCTGCAGCTCGAACTGGCCGCCGACGCGCTGCGCCTGCCGCCCTGGGACGCAATCATCAAGAACCTCTCCGGTGGAGAGAAGCGCCGCGTCGCGCTGTGCCGCTTGCTGCTGTCCAAGCCCGACATGCTGTTGCTGGACGAGCCGACCAACCACCTGGACGCCGAAAGCGTGGAATGGCTGGAGCACTTCCTGCAGCGTTTCCCGGGCACCGTGGTTGCGATCACCCACGACCGCTATTTCCTCGACAACGCCGCCCAGTGGATCCTCGAACTCGACCGCGGCAGCGGCATCCCCTGGAAGGGCAACTACAGCGACTGGCTGGACCAGAAAGAAAAGCGTCTGGAGCAGGAACAGAAGACCGAAGACGCGCGCATGAAGGCGATGAAGGAGGAGCTGAAGTGGGTGCGCTCCAACGCCAAGGCTCGCCAGACGAAGAGCAAGGCGCGGCTGGCGCGCTTCGAGGAACTGAGCGACATCGAGTACCAGAAGCGCAACGAGACCAACGAGATCTTCATCCCGGTGGCCGAACGCCTGGGCAACGAAGTGATCGAGTTCAAGGGCGTCTCCAAGTCCTTCGGCGACCGGCTGCTCATCGACAACCTGAGCTTCAAGGTACCCGCGGGCGCCATCGTCGGCATCATCGGCCCGAACGGCGCCGGCAAGTCGACGCTGTTCCGCATGATCCAGGGCGTCGAAAAGGCCGACAGTGGCGAACTGGCGATCGGCAAGACCGCGCAACTCGCTTTCGTCGACCAGAGCCGCGACAGCCTGATCGGCACCAACACGGTCTGGGAAGACGTGTCGGGCGGCCTGGACAACATCATCGTCGGCAAGTTCGTGATGCCCAGCCGCGCGTATCTCGGCCGCTTCAACTTCAAGGGCAACGACCAGCAGAAGCAGGTCGGCTCGCTGTCCGGCGGCGAACGCGGCCGGCTGCACCTGGCCAAGACGCTGGCCAAGGGTGGCAACGTGCTGATGCTCGATGAACCATCGAACGACCTCGACGTGGAGACGCTGCGCGCGCTCGAAGAAGCGCTGCTCGAATTCGCCGGCAGCGCGATGATCATCAGCCACGACCGTTGGTTCCTGGATCGCATCTGCACGCACATCCTGGCTGCCGAGGGCGACTCGCAGTGGCTCTTCTTCAACGGCAACTACCAGGAGTACGAAGCCGACAAGGTGCGGCGGCTGGGTGAAGAGGGCGCGCGGCCCAAGCGCGTGCGCTTCAAGCCGATACGCTGACTTCGCTGAGGGCATGCTGATGCCGACACCTGAGAGCTGAGTCCAACCTGACGAGATCGATCATGTTCCATCGAGCCCCACTCACCTTGCTGGCGCTGGCTGCTGCGCTGGCCGGCTGCGCCGCATTGCCGGCTGCTGCACCCACCGTCGCCGCGCCTGCCGCCGCCGCCGCACCGGCCAGCGCACCGAGCGCTGCCGCGCGCCCGCCTGCCGCTGCGGCATCGAGCCCGGCCACCCCGGCGCCGTTCGCCAGCGTGATCCGAGATGCGCAGCGCATCGACGGCTTGTTCACGCTGTGGCGCAAGGACGACAAGGTCTGGCTCGAGTTGAAGCCCGGCGACTTCGGCAAGGCCTATTTCCTGTCGCCCAAGCTGACGCGAGGCATCGGCGAGGCGGGGCTGTTCGCCGGCACGGTGTTCGGCCGCTACGGAGCGTTCGGACGCTCGCAGATCGTTGAATTCCGGCGTGTGCACAACCAGGTGCAGCTGCTGGCGCGCAACCACGAGTTTGCCGCCGCCGCGAACACGCCGGCCGCGCGTGCCGTCGGCGTCGCCTTCTCGCCCAGCCTCATCGGCAGCACGACCGTGGCGAGCCAGCCGCACCCGGAGCGCAAGACGGTGCTGGTGGAGCTGAACCCGCTGTTCGTCGCCGACCTGCAGGGCCTGGCGATCCAGCTGCAACGCAACTACCGCCAGAACTACGCGTTCGATGCGCGCCATTCGTCGATCGCTTCGGTGCGCGGCAAGCCCGACGAAGTGGTCATCGAGACGCTGAACCACTACACCAGCCCGACCATCGCCGTGCCGCAGCCGCCGGCGCCCGGGGCGACCACGCCGCCCGGCCCGCAGCCCCGCACCCCGGCCGGTTTGCCCGACGTGCGCAGCCTGTTCATGGGCGTGCAGTTCTCAATCGGCGCGCTGCCGGCGGTGCCGATGGCGCCGCGCCGCGCCGACCCGCGCCTGGGCCACTTCGCCAGCACGGTGAGTGACTTCAGCAACGACCTGGAGCGCACGCCGCGCCAGCGCTTGGTGAACCGCTGGCGCCTGGAGAAGAAGGATCCCGCCGCGGAACTGTCCGAGCCCGTCAAGCCGATCACCTACTGGCTCGATCGCAACATTCCGTTCGAGTACCGCGACGCCATTGCCGAAGGCATCCTCGAGTGGAACAAAGCCTTCGAGCGCATCGGCTTCAAGAACGCCGTGGTGGCTCGCGTGCAGCCCGACGACGCCGACTTCGAGACCCTGGACTACGGCGTGGCCTCGGTGCGCTGGATGACCAATGCGCGGCCGAGCTTCGGTGCCATCGGGCCCAGCCAAGTGGACCCACGCACGGGCGAGATCCTCGACGCCGACATTTCCTTCGAGAGCCTGAGTTCGCGCAGCGTGCGCACCCAGCGCGCGCAGCTGCTGGGTCTGACCAGCCGCTCCGACTGGGCGCAGCGCCTGCAAGCCAGCGAAGCGATGGCCGAAGCCGGCATGGCCGCGCATCAGCATGGAGCGAATTGCGAGTACGGCGACGTGGCCGCCGAACAGCTCGGCTACGCGCTGGACGTGATGGCCGCGCGCGCCGATCTCGACCCCGACGGCCCCGACGCGCGCAAGTACGTGCTCGACTACCTGCGCGGCGTGTCGGCACACGAGGTGGGCCACACGCTGGGGTTGCGCCACAACTTCCGTTCGTCGCGCGCCTACACGCTGGCCCAGCTCGCCGACCCGTCGTTCACCGCCGCCAACGGCATCGCCGGCTCGGTGATGGAGTACCCAGCGATCAACTTGCCGCCGCCGGGCGTGCCTTTCGAGCGTCACGGCAACCCGTTCCACGGTGGCCTCGGTCCCTACGACTATTGGGCCATCGAATATGCCTACAAGCCGCTGCCGCGAGACAGCGAAGGCGCAGAGCTCAAGCGCATCGCGGCGCGCAGCGGCGAGCCGGGGCTGGCCTACGGAACCGACGAAGACCAGTACCTGGGCATCGACCCCGAGACCCTGTTCTTCGACCTGGGTGACGACCCGGTGGCCTTCGCCGGCTTGCGCTTGCGCATCGCACGCGACCTCATGGCCCGGCAGGAGACCCGCACGCTCGATCCGCAGCAGGACTATGCGGTGCTGCGCCGCACGGTTTCTTTCGCGCTGGCCGATGTCGGGCGCGCCGCCGGCATCCTGGCGCGGCAGATCGGCGGCCTGCGCACGCTGCGCGACTACCCGAACACCGGGCGTGACCCGCTGGTGCCCGTGGATGCTGCTGTGCAGCGCGCGGCACTGGCCCTGCTGGCCAGCGGCGTGTTCGCCGCCGACAGCTTCCCGCTGAGTGCGGCGCTGCAGCGCCGTCTGACGGTGAACTTCAGCGACCGCGCCGATGCGCTGGAGGCCAGCGACGGCGCGGTGCAGACCGACTTCTCGATCATCGCGGCGCAGCTCGAGATGCAGCGCACGCTGCTGGCACAGCTGATGAGCGACGGCGTGGCCGCGCGCCTGCTCGATGGCCAGGGCAAGCTCGCCAAACCGGCCGAGGCCTTCCAGCTGGCCGAACTGCACGAGCGGTTGGCGCGCGAGATCTGGAGCGAGCTGGCGCAAAGCAGCGGGATCGGCAGCAGGATCGGCAGCGAGATCGGCAGCGACATCGCGCCGGCGCGCCGCGAGCTGCAGCGCGAGCATCTGAACCGGCTCACCGCGGCGCTGCTGCGGCCGGGCGCGAGCAGCCGCGCCGACACGCGCAGCCAGCTGCGTGCTCAATCGTCTGCACTGCTGTCAGTGCTGAACGCGGCGGCCAGGCGTACGACGTGGTCAGCCGCGACGCGCGCGCACCTGCTCGACTCGATCGACAGCCTGACCCAGGCCCTCCAGGCTCGGCCCCAGCGGGCCTCGTCGTAGCGACCGCGGCGGCAGGCCGAAAGCCGGCCGCAGCAGCGCCACGCGGCTCACCGCGGCGTAGACAGCGCCGCAGCAGAGCAGCGTGATCATGATCAGCAGCGGTGCCTCGAGGAGCGCCGGCACGGCCAGCGGGCGCAGCGCCAGATGCGCCGCCGCCGGGGCCAGCCGGAATCACGGAGCAGCGAGCGCCGCGCTGACCGCGCGCAGATAGGCCTCGAAGCGGTGCACGTCGCCATGTGCCGCGCCGGGCACGATCGCCAGCCGCGACTGCGCTGCCAACGCGCGCAGCCGCTCGCTGTGCGCGGGCGGGATCAAGGTGTCGAGTTCACCGTGCACCAGCAGCACCGGCGCACGCACCCTGGCCAGCGCCAGGTCGCTGCGCAGCGGGTAGCGCAGCACCGCCGCAGGCACCCAGGGGTACTTCTCGGCCGCCAGCTGCTGCATGCTGGCGTAGGGCGAAACCAGCACCGTGAGCTCGGGCTGCACTTCGGCGGCGAGTTGCGCCGCCAGCCCGCTGCCCAGCGAGCGGCCGAGGAAGATCCGCCGCTTGGCGGCGTAGCGCGCAGCGATCGACTGCCAGGCCACGCGCGCATCGTCCAGCAGCTGCGCTTCGCTCTGGATGCGGCCGCTGCTCTTGCCATAGCCGCGGTAGTCGATCATGAACAGATCGAGGTTCAGCGCCCGGTAGAACGCCGGGTTGATGAACCAGCCTTGCAGGTTGCTGCCGTTGCCGTGCAGATAGAAGACCACGCCCGCCGGCTCGGGCAGCTTCAGGTGCAGCGCGTTCAGCCGCGCGCCGGGCACGTCGACCCAGGTCTCGTGCACATCGGCCGGCACCTCGAAACGATGCCCGGCCGGCAGCACGGCCGGCCGAAACAGCAGCGCCTCCTGGCCCCACCACACGGCGGCGATGAGCAGGGCCCAGGCGCCACCGATCACGAGCCCGGCGATCACGGCGCGCTTGCGCCAGCGCGCGGCCGCAGGATTCAGGGCGAGTTCCATGTGCCGGAGCCTACGCGAGCCGAGCCCTTGCGGATGCGCGTCATACCCAACCCAGCGCGCCGGCCAGCGCACCCGCCGCGATCGGCCACAGCGGGCTGCGCTTGCTCTTCAGCATGAAGGCGATCGTCGCTGCCACCAGCCAGGGCGCGACCCAGGAGTGCCGCACCGGCTCCAGCAGCACCCAGCCGGTGGCCACCAGCAAGCCCAGGGTGAGCGGCGCTAGGCCGGCGGTGAAGGCGCGCATGGCCGGCGCGCTAGCGTGGCGATCGCCGTAGCTGCCGGCCGCGAGCGCCAAGGTGGTGGAGGGCAACAGGCTGCCGAGCAGCGCCGCGGCCACGCCGGCCAACCCGGCGATGTTCCAGCCGACCACCGCCACGAACAGCACGTTGGGCCCCGGCGCCGCCTGCGCCAGCGCCACCGAGGCGGTGAACTCGGCATCGCTCAACCAGCCGCGCTCGCCAACCACGTAGCGCTGCATGTCCGGCGCGGTGGTGATCGCGCCGCCGACGGCCAGCAGCGACAACAACAGGAAGTGCACGAAGAGCTGCAACAACTCCGCCATGCCGAGCCGCCCGCTGCCCCACAGCAGTTCATCGGCCACGCGTCAGCCTCCACCAGGCCGCGGCATAGCCCAGGCTGCCCAGGCCCAGCACCACGCCCACCATCGGCCAGCGCAGCAGGCCGATGGCCACGAAGGTCAGTGCAGCAATCAGCGACGCCAGCGGCCAGCCGAGCACGTTTTCGCGCAGGGCCGGCGCGAGTTTGATGGCCAGCGACAGCACCAGCCCGGCCGCCACCACGCCCATGCCGCGCAGCGCGCCGGCCACCCAGGCGATGTGGCCGACCTGGCTGAAACCCACCGCCAGCGCGAGCACGATCACCAGTGGCGCCGCCATCAGCCCGGCCAGCGCGGTGAACGCACCGCGCAGCCCGAAGAAACGCTGGCCGATCATCAAGGCCATGTTCACGATGTTCGGCCCGGGCAGCACCTGGCCGAGCGAGAGCAGCGCGAGGAACTCGGCCTTCGTCAGCCACTGCTGGCGCTCGACGAGTTCGCGCTGCGCCACCGGCAGCACGCCGCCGAAGCCTTGCAGCGCCAGGCGGTTGAAGGCGCCGAAGAGTTGCGCCAGGCTGGCGGGCCGGTTCATCGCAGCTGGGTCATGTCGATCGAGGCGACATGGGCGCTGTCATGTCGATCGGCGCGACAAGCGCGCCGAGAGCATCACCGCCAGCCCCATCCAGGCCAGCGCCACCGGCCACAGCGCCGTCAGCCCGGCGGCTGCCGCCATCGCGCCGCCGCCGGCTGCGCCCAGCCCCTGGCCGATGTAGATCGCCGAGGTGTTCATCGCCAGCAGCGCCGGTGCGCTGGCCGGTGCCGCCGCGGCCAGCCGCGCCTGCTGCGCCGAATTGGCGGCAAAACAACCCAGCCCCCAGGGGATGAGGATCGCGGCCATCGGTGCCACGCCGCGCGCCAGCGGCCACAGCGCCAACGTCACCGCCATCGCCACCAGCGACACGGTCGCGCAGCGCGCCGCGCCGGCCCGGTCGACGACGCGCGTCAGCACGATGTTGCCGATCAGCCCGAACAGGCCGAACCAAAAAAAGAGCGCACTGACGCTGCCGGACGTGGCGCCGAGCACCTGCCGGTAGTACGGCGCCAGATAGGTGAAGAGCGTGAACTGCCCCGCGGCGCTGAGCACGGTGACGGCCACGATGCCCATCAGCGCCGGGTTGCCGAGCGTCGCGCCCCATTGGCGCAGATCCATCTTCGGTGGGCGCACGCCGTCGGGCACGGTGCGCCAGACGCCGAGTGCTGCCGCCATGCTCAGCAGCGCCACCAGCGCGAAGGCCCAACGCCAGCCGGCCGTCTCGCCGACCCATGCGCCGATCGGCATGCCGATCACCGAAGCCACCGACCAGCCCATGAACACGAAGGTGATGGCGCGGCCGCGCTGCGCCGCTTCGCTCATCACGCCGATGGTGGCGGCGGCCTGAGGCGTGAACACCGCCGCGCCGAGCACGCTGAGCGCGCGCAGCGGCAGCAGCGCTGCATAAGTCGGTGCCAGCGCCGAAGCGGCATGCCCCAGCGCGAACCACAGCAGCGCCAGCACGAGCAGCCGGCGCCGGTCCCAGCCGCCCAGCAGCACCGCCAGCAGCGGCGCGCCGACGCCCATCACCACGGCGCCCAACGTGATCAACTGGCCGCCGAGCGAGACGCTCACCGCGAGAGATTCGACGATGTCGTTCAGCGCCGCCGCCGCCGCCAGCACCCCGCAGCCGATCGCGAAGTTGCCCGCCAGCAGAGCCCACGACGCCGACCTCGTTGGATACGGTGGTCGGGGCGTGGCGCCCGGCGGCATCAGCGCAGTACCTTCAGCGCGTCCGGGTTGACCAGGTTCTGCGGCCGGTTGGCGATGAAATCGACGATGTTCTGGAAGGCCGCGCCGAAATACAGCTCGTAGCTGTCCTGCTCGACATAACCGATGTGCGGCGTGCACACCGCGTTCTCCAGGCGCAGCAGCGGGTGGCCTTGCAGGATCGGCTCGCTCTCGAACACGTCCACTGCCGCCATGCCCGGGCGGCCGCGGTTCAGCGCCGAGACGAGCGCGTTCTCTTGCAGCAACTCGGCGCGCGAAGTGTTGACCAGCAGCGCGGTGGGTTTCATGCGTGACAGGTGTTCCAGCGAGACGATGCCGCGGGTGGCGTCGTGCAGCCGCAGGTGCAGAGAAAGCACGTCGCAGGCCTCGAAGAAGACTTCGCAGCTCGGCGCTGCGATGTGGCCATCGGCCAGCGCCCGCTCGCGGCTGCCCTCGCTGCCCCACACCACCACCTTCATGCCGAAGGCGCGGCCGTAGCCGGCCACCAGCGCGCCGATCTTGCCGTAACCCCAGACGCCCAGCGTCTTGCCGGCCAGCACCAGGCCCAAGCCGAAGTTCGGCGGCATCGAAGCCGACTTCAGCCCCGATTGCTGCCACACGCCATGCTTCAAGGTGCCGATGTACTGGGGCAGCCGGCGCATCGCAGCCATGATCAGCGCCCAGGTCAGCTCGGCCGGCGCCACCGGGGAGCCCACGCCTTCGGCCACTGCGATGCCCAGCCGGGTCGCAGCGGCCACATCGATGTGCGGGCCGACCTTGCCGGTCTGCGAGATCAGCTTCAGGCGCGGCAGCTTGTCGAGCAGCGCGCGCGGGAACTGAGTGCGTTCGCGGATCAGCACCAGCACGTCGGCATCGCGCAGCCGTACCGAGAGCTGGCCGATGCCCTTCACGGTGTTGGTGAAGACCTTGGCGTTGAAGGGCTCGAGCAGCGCGGCGCATTTCAGCTTGCGCACCGCGTCCTGGTAGTCGTCGAGGATGATGATGTTCATGGCGGCGGGCAGATTCTGCACGTCGCGAGCAGGAAGATCGGCGCGCCGCTACGATCGCGGCCCTTGATTACCTGAGGAGACACCCATGAGCATTTCGATGCATTCGGCCAGCGTTCCCGTGTTCGTTCGCATGCTGAACAACCTGCTGGTGCTGTTGGACAAGGCGCAGGCCCACGCCGAGGCGCGCAAGTTCGACACCGCCAACTATCTCGGGCTGCGGCTGGCGCCCGACATGCTGCCGTTCACACGCCAGATCCAGATCGCCAGCGATTCGGCCAAGGGCTGCGTGGCGCGGCTGGCCGGCGTCGATATCCCGAAGTGGGACGACAACGAAGCCAGTTTCGACGACCTGCGCGCACGCGTGCGCAAGACCATCGACTTCGTGCAGTCGGTGCCGGCCGAGAAGATCGACGGCAGCGATGCGCGCGAGGTGGTGCTGCAGATGCGCGCCGGCGAGATGCGCTTCAGCGGCGAGAACTACCTGCGCCACTTCGTGCTGCCGAACTTCTACTTCCACCTCGCCACCGCCTACGCGCTGCTGCGCAATGCCGGCGTGGAGATCGGCAAGAACGACTTTCTCGGCAAGGCCTGATGCTCCTGCGGCCCCACCCGCGCGACCTCGGCGGCGGCTTCGTCGTGAAGCGCCTGCTGCCGGCGGCGCTGCGGCAATCGGTGGGGCCGTTCCTGTTCTTCGATCATTTCGGGCCGATCACCGCGCAGCCCGAAGACAAGCACGACGTGCGGGCGCATCCGCACATCGGCCTGGCCACGGTCACCTACCTGTTCGAGGGCGCGCTGCTGCACCGCGACTCCACCGGCGTGGTGCAGCGCATCGAGCCCGGCGCGATCAACTGGATGACGGCCGGGCGCGGCATCGTGCATTCCGAGCGTGTGCCGGATGATCTGCGCGGGCGCGCTCATCGCAGCCACGGTCTGCAACTGTGGTGCGCGCTGCCCGGGGCCGACGAAGAGATGGCGCCGGCTTTTTCGCACACTCCGGCCGCGGCGATCCCGGCGCTGGAGGTCGGTGGGGCGCGGCTGCGCGTGCTGGTCGGTGCAGCCTTCGGCGCGGTTTCGCCGGTGGCGGTGCGCTCGCCCACGATCTATCTGGACATCGAACTCTCGGCTGGCGACGCGTTGCCGCTGCCGCCGGCCGACGAGCGCGCGGTCTACGTGGTCGACGGTGCCGTGCGGCTGGAGGGCGCCTTGCTCGAGCCGCAGACGATGACCGTTCTCGCGCCCGGCGACGAACCGATGCTTGCCGCCGATGGCGATGCGCGCGTCGTGATGATCGGTGGCGACAGCCTCGGCCACCGCCACCTGTGGTGGAACTTCGTCAGCAGCCGCAAAGATCGCATCGTGCAGGCGGCCGATGACTGGGCGGCCGGACGATTTTCCACGGTGCCCGGCGAAACCGAGTTCATCCCGCTGCCCGAGCGCAGGCCGGGCTAGAACTTGTAGCTTGCCCGCACCGCCTGCCCGACGCGCAGCGTGTGCTCGATGCCGGCGACGATGACCGCGTTCATGCCGAAGGTGACGCCGCCGTCCATGCGCGCATCGGCGCGAAACGTCGCCAGCGTGTCGCCGACCTCGTGGCCCTGCACGCCGCTGGCCGGGTCGACACTGGGCACCGTGCAGCGCACGCAGGGCTTGACCAGTTTCAGCACCGCCTCACCCTCGTCGGTGGTGATGCGCAGCTCATCGAGGTGGTCTTCGTCGAAGGGCTCCACGCCAGCGAGAACGAGATTCGGCCGAAAGCGCCGCATCTCCACTGCTGCCGCGCCGCCTGCGGCCAGGCGCCGGTTCAGCTCGGCCAGCGACGCGCTGCTCGTGACGAGCATCGGGAAGCCATCGGCGAAGCCGTTTTCGGCCTCGATCTCACCGCTCCAGGCGCGGCTGGACAGGCGTTTCTGTTCGGGGTCGAAGCGCACCAGGCGCAGCGGCCGGCCGAGGAAGTCGCTCAGCCATTGCGCGGCCAGCGCACCCATCTCGTAGGCGGCCACCTCGTCGTCCCAGACGCGCACGCGGGTCGCCGTCTCCACGCGGTCGGTGGCCAGGTGCAACGCCAGCATGCCGGGGGCGCGCAGTACCACCTCGCCGTGGCGCAGGGCGGTGCTGACCAGCGCCATGCGCGGCAGGTCGCGTTGCGTCAGCATCTCGCCTTGCTCATCCACCACCATCCACTGGCGGTCCAGGTCCAGGCCGGTCTCCACGAGCAGGGCTTCGCCGAGCGCCATGCCGGCGCAGGACTTGATCGGATGGATGAACAGTTCGCCGATGCGGCAATGCAGATCACTCACGGGCAACTCTAGCAAGTGAAAACACGGGGCATTGTCGCTACCTACAATTCCGCGATGGCTGCGAACGAGGTGGTGGTGCATGGCGCAGGCGTCGTCGGCCTGGCCTGCGCGCTCGCGCTGGCGAGCCAGGGCCTGGCGGTGCTGTTGAACGCCGCGCCGCGCCCCGCCACGTCACGCGAAGACCTGCGCGCCTACGCGCTGAACGCACGCTCGGTGGCGCTGCTCGAATCGCTGAAGGTCTGGAACGCTTTGCCCGCCGACGCCAAGACCGCGGTGTACGAGATGCAGGTGCACGGCGACCGCGAGGGCGCGCGGCTGGACTTCTCGGCCTGGCAGCAAGGCGTGGCCGAGCTGGCCTGGATCGTCGACGCCGCGGCGCTCGAAGCCGCACTGCGCGAAGCGGTTCGCTTCGCCCCTCATCTCAGCACCGGATCCGCTGGCCTGGCGCTGCCCGATGCGGCCTTGCACGTCATCGCCGAAGGCCGCACCTCGGCGCTGCGCGAAAGCCTGGGCGTGGCCATGCCGCAAGCCTCCTACGGGCAGCGCGCCGTGGCCGCGCGGCTGGTCGCAATTCAGCGCCATGCCGGCGTCGCGCGGCAGTGGTTCCGCGCCCCCGAGGTGCTGGCGCTGTTGCCCTTCGACCGGCCCGAGGCGCAGTGCAGCTACGGCCTGGTCTGGTCGGTGGCGGATTCGCGCGCCGCTGAGTTGATGGCGATGGAGCCCGAGCGCTTCGAAGCCGCGCTGGCCGACGCCACCGGCGGCGCCGCCGGCGCGTTGTCGTTGGCGAGTGAACGCGCCGATTGGCCGCTGTTCATCGCTCACGCCGAGCGGCTGTACGGCCCTGGCCGGGTGCTGGTGGGCGATGCCGCGCATGTGGTGCACCCGCTCGCCGGCCAGGGCTTGAACCTGGGCCTGGCCGACGTCGCGACGCTGGCCAGGGTGATCGCCGAGCGCGAGCCCTGGCGCGCCCTCGGCGACGAGCGGCTGCTGGCACGTTACGGGCGCGAGCGCGCCTGGCCGGTGCGTTCGATGGCCTCGCTCACTGACGGCTTGTGGCAGCTCTTTGCCAGCCACGAACCCTGGCTGCGCGTGCTGCGCAACCAGGGCCTGGCCACGGTGCAGCGGCTGGCTCCCCTGAAGCGTGCGCTGACGGCGCGTGCGCTCGATGCCTGACACTCTCCACCCATGAACACCTCGACCTCACTCGTCCGCGCGGCGCTGCTGGCGCTGCTCATTGCCGGTGCCGGCATCGCCGCCTGCGACGCCCGCGACGCCGTCGGCAAGGCGGCGGGTGCAGCCCCGGCGGCGGCCAGCGTCGCGCCGGCCGATGTCGACAGCCACCTGCGCAAAGTGCTTGCCGAACGCCTGCCCAAGCTGCCGCCGATCGACGAGATCCGGCCCGCGCCGATAGCCGGGCTGTACGAAGTGCGTTTCGCTGGCGCCGAAATCGTCTATGTCGATGCCAGCGGCAAGTATCTGATCCAGGGCAGCGTGATCGACACGCAGACCATGGCCGACCTGACCCAGGAGCGCATCGACAAGGTCACGGCGGTCGACTTCGCCTCGCTGCCGCTGAAGGACGCGCTGGTCTACAAGCAGGGCAAGGGCGAGCGCCGCGTGGCCGTCTTCGTCGATCCGAACTGCGGCTACTGCAAGCGCTTCGAGCGCGACCTGGTGACGCTGGACAACGTCACCATCTACGCGTTCCTGATGCCCATCCTCGGCCCGGATTCGACCGTCAAGTCGCGCGACGTCTGGTGTGCCAAGGACGCCGCCAAGACCTGGCGCGCCTGGATGATCGACGGCGTGGCACCGCCCAAGGCGGCTGCGGCCTGTGACGTCGCTGTGCTCGAGCGCAACATCGCATTCGGGCGCAAGCACCGCATCAACGGCACGCCGGCGCTGCTCTTCGAAGACGGCGTTCGCAAGGCCGGCGCGCTGCCGATCAAGATCGTCGACGAGTTGCTCGACAAGGCGGCCAAGAAATCCTGAATCTCTCGCTCGGCGCGCCGCGCCCGGCGGGCGCGCTGGCACTGCTGGGGCTCGTCGTCACCGCGCTGCACCTGTGGCTGGCAGACGGCGTGCTGCACGATCGGCTGGGCAGCGGCGCCGCAGCGCAGGGCCCGCGCCGCATCGTGGTGGCGTTCGTTCGTGAACTTCGGCAGGAGGCGCCGACACGGGTGATCGCGGCGCCACCGCCGGCGCCGATCCGGCGCGCTGCCTTGGCACCTGCGGCACCGGCCGCTTCGGCCGCCCCGCTCGGAGCCGCGCCGCTGCCGGCCATCGAGCCGGTGCCCAGCCTGCCCGCGGTCGAGATCGCGCCGGCAGTGCCCGAGCCGGCGCCGGCCGTGGCCGAGGCCGCTTCGGCGCCGCCAGCAGCGGCGGCGCCAGCTTTCGAATGGCCGCCGTCCACGCGCTTGTCGTACCGGCTCACCGGCGACTACCGCGGCCCGGTGGACGGCCAAGCGCAAGTGGAATGGGTGCGCAGCGGCACGCGCTACCAGGTGCACCTGGACGTGAGCATCGGACCGTCGTTCGCGCCGCTGGTGACGCGGCGCATGTCCAGCGACGGCGAGATCACCGCCGGCGGTCTGCGCCCGCGCCGCTACGACGAAGAAACGCGCGTCGCACTGCGCAGCCCGCGCGCGCTCGCCATCCACTTCGACGAGGACCAGGTGCGCCTGCCCGGCGGCCAGGTGCTGCCGTTGCCCAGCGGCGTGCAGGATGCGGCCAGCCAGTTCGTGCAGCTGACCTGGATATTCACGCTCGACCCCTCGCGTCTGGAGATCGGCCGCAGCATCGAACTGCCCCTGGCGCTGCCGCGCCGCGTCGAGCCCTGGACCTACGATGTGGTCGCGCGCGAGACGCTGCACACGCCGGCCGGCGCCGTGCAGACGCTGCACTTGAAGCCGCGTCGCGACGCGCGCGCCGGCGGCGACCTCAGCGCCGAGATGTGGGTGGCGCCGAGCCTGCAGTACCTGCCGGTGCGCATCGTCATCCGGCAGGACCGCGACACCTACGTGGACATGCTGATCGAGCGGCTGCCGCAGCAGGCGGTCGACCTGCCGCGTTGACCGCAAAGCGCCGAGCGCGCTGATGTGTCACAGCGCGCCGAGTGCGCTGATGTAGCCCGCCGCCACCTGTTGCCCTCGCATGTTGGCGATCGCCGCGCGTGCGGTCACCAACAGCGGGCGCAGCTGTTCGAGGTCGCGTGCGCTTTCCATGCGCATCGCCAGGGCTTCGCCGGCGGGGCCGATCAAGTCGAGCAGCCGGTGCACCGCCTCGCGCTGCAGGTGCTGGAAGTCCAGCGCTGCGCGCTGCGACGCCGCGGCATCGGCGGGCGGCAGCGCGGCGGGCTGCGGCGGCGCAGCGGTGACGGCGATGACCTCGATGAAGCCGCCTTGCAGCAACTGCTGCAAGGTCTCCAGCGCCTGCACCTGGATCAGCTTGGCGATGTCCTCGTCGGTGCGCGCGGCGTCGATCAGGATCAGCGTGTTGCGCGCCCGCGGAGTGAGCCGGTTGGCGCGGGTCAGCACCTCGTCGACGCCCTTGACGGTCTTGCGGTAGGTAGTGGCCATGGCGCCGGCGCGGCTTGTCTGGACTTTCCCGAGAAGGGGGTTGAGCTTAACGTCGTGCGGCCGTTGGCGCAGTGGGAAAAGCCCCGCCAGGGCAGAGTATCCGCATGCCGGGCCTGGCCAGGCGCCGCGGCTGCGACGTTATGCTCACCGCCGCAATGCCAACGGCGGAGACGAGAGTGACCGAAGCCCTGATCCTCACCGAGCTGCGCGGCGACGGCCCGCGCCGCACCGCGCTCATCACGCTGCACCGCCCGAAGCAGTTGAACGCGTTGAACGATGCGCTGATGGATCAGCTGGGCGCGGCGCTGCTCGGCTTCGATGCCGACGACAGCATCGGCTGCATCGTGCTCACCGGCAGCGAAAAAGCCTTTGCCGCCGGCGCCGACATCGCAGCGATGCAGCCCTACAGCTACATGGATGTCTACAAGTCGGGCTACATCACGCGCAACTGGGAAACGCTGCGCCGCGTGCGCAAGCCGGTGATCGCCGCGGTGGCCGGCTTCGCGCTGGGCGGCGGCTGCGAGCTGGCGATGATGTGCGACTTCATCATCGCCGCCGAGAACGCGCGCTTCGGCCAGCCCGAGATCAAGATCGGCATCATCCCCGGCGCCGGCGGCACGCAGCGGCTGCCGCGTGCCATCGGCAAGAGCAAGGCGATGGACATGGTGCTCACCGCGCGCATGATGGACGCGCACGAGGCCGAGCGCGCCGGTCTGGTGTCGCGCATCGTGCCGCTGGACAAGCTGCTGGCCGAAGCGCTGGCCGCCGCCGAGGCCATCAACGCGCTGAGCGGGCCGAGCGTGATGATGGCCAAGGAGTGCGTGAACCGAGCTTTCGAAGGCGGCCTGGCCGACGGCGTGGACTTCGAACGCCGTGTCTTCCACTCGCTCTTCGCCACCGGTGACCAGAAGGAAGGCATGGCCGCCTTCCTCGAGAAACGGCCGCCGAAGTTCACGCAGTCCTGAGTTACGCGGCTCGGCGCCGCGGCACCGGCGAGCTCAGGATTCCCGCCGCAGTGCCGGGAACAAGATCACGTCGCGGATGCTCGGGCTGTCGGTGATCAGCATCACCAGCCGGTCGATGCCGATGCCGCAGCCCGCGGCGGGCGGCATGCCGAATTCAAGCGCGCGGATGAAGTCGGCGTCGTAGTACATCGCCTCTTCGTCGCCGGCCTCCTTGTTGGCGGCCTGCGCCTGGAAGCGCGC
>JANNQO010000074.1:0-13822 GCA_031400795.1 Rubrivivax sp.
ATCCCGCTGATGAAGCGCACCGGGTACTCGGGTGTGAAAGCCGGCGCGATCGAGGCCGCGTCGTCGATCAACGGCCAGATCATGCCGCCGGTGATGGGCGCGGCGGCCTTCCTGATGGTCGAGTACGTCGGCATCCCGTACTCGGAGATCGTGCGCCACGCGCTGCTGCCGGCGGTCATCTCGTACATCGCGCTCTTCTACATCGTGCACCTGGAAGCACTGAAGTACGACATCCAGCCGCTGGCGCGCGAGGTCATCCCCACGTGGCGCCAGCGCGTGCTCGGCTGGGCGATGGGAACGAGCGGCACGATCATCGCGCTGGCGCTGATCTACTACGGCATCACCGGGCTGAAGGAGTTGGCCGGCGACGCGGCGGCGTGGGTGCTGGCTGCTGCCGGCGTGGTGCTCTACGTGGCCTTGATGGCCTACTCGTCGCGCCACCCCGACGTGCCGCAGGACGACCCCACGAATCCCGCCGTGCACCTGCCGCTGCCCTGGCCGACCGTGCGCGCCGGCCTGCACTTCTTCATCCCTATCGTCGTGCTGCTGTGGTGCCTGATGGTGGAAGAGCTGTCTCCCGGACTGTCGGCCTTCTGGGCCACCGTGGCGGCGATCGTTCTCGTGCTGGCACACCCGTGGATGGTGTGTGTGTTCCGCAAGGTCGGCACGGCGGGCGAAGCGTTCCGCAAAGGCCTCGCCGATTTGTGGAAAGGCCTGGTGCTTGGCGCGCGCAACATGATCGGCATCGGCGTCGCCTGCGCCAGCGCCGGGCTGATCGTCGGCGCCATCACGCTCACCGGTGTCGGCCTGATGATGACCGACCTGGTCGAGGCGGTGTCGGCCGGCAACGTGCTGGTGATGCTGATCCTCACCGCTTTCATCTGCCTGTTGATCGGCGCCGGCGTGCCGACCACCGCCAACTACATCCTGGTGGCCACGCTGATGGCGCCGGTGGTGGTGGAACTCGGGGCGCGCAGCGGGCTGGTGATCCCGCTCATCGCCGTGCACCTGTTCGTCTTCTACTTCGGCATCATGGCCGACGTCACGCCGCCGGTGGGCCTGGCGAGTTACGCCGCGGCGGCCATTTCCGGCGACGACCCGAATGCCACCGGCTGGCAGGCCACCTGGTACAGCCTGCGCACCACGGTGCTGCCGTTCGTCTTCATCTTCAACCCGCAGTTGTTGATGATCGGCGTGGCGTCGTGGGTCGACGTGGTGCTGGTGTGCGTGGGCGGCACGGTCGCGTCGCTGTTGTTCGCGGCGGCCACCATGCGCTGGTTCCGCACCAAGTGCAGCTGGCTCGAAGTGGGCCTGCTGCTGCTGGCCACATTCCTGTTCTTCCGGCCCGACTGGGTCGTCGACCGCTACACGCCGCGCTACGTCAACGCGCCGGCCAGCGAGCTGTATGCCGCCGCCGACAAACTGGTCAAGGACGAGTGGCTGGTGGTGGCGATTGCCGGTACCAGCATCGAAGGCGAGGCCATCACCAAGACCGTGGCGCTGCCGATGGGCGAAGGCAAGACGGGCCGCGAACGGCTGCGCGATGGTGGCGTCACGATCACGCAACTGGGCGACCAGCTGGAGATTGCCAACGTCAAGTTCGGCAGCCGCGCGCGCAAGCTGGGGGCCGAACAGGGCTACCGGATCACGCATCTGCAACTGCCGAATCCGGCGCGGCCTTCGCCGCATTGGGTGCTGCTGCCGGCGGGCTTGCTGGCGCTGCTGATCTGGTGGTTGCAAGGGCGGCGCCTCGCTCGCCGCGGGCCGTGAAGCATGCCGCGCATCGCACTGATCCACGCGCTGGCGCATTCGCCGGCACCGATCGTCGCCGAGCTTCAGCGCGAGTGGCCCGAAGCGCAGCGCATGAACCTGCTCGACGACAGCCTCTCGGCCGACCTGGCGCGTGTCGGCCACCTCGACGATGCGATGACCCGACGTTTCATCCGACTCGCCGACTACGCAGTGGACAACGGCGCAGACGCGATCCTCTTCACCTGTTCGGCCTTCGGGCCGTGCATCGATGCGGTGAAGGCGCGACATGCGGGCATCCCGGTGCTGAAACCGAACGAAGCGATGATCGACGAAGCGGTGGCCGCGGCTGCCGGCGGCGCTATCGGCCTGGTCGCCAGCTTCGCGCCCACGCTGGCGAGCATGCCGGCGGAGTTCCCGGCCGGCGTGACACTGCACACCGCGCTGGCCGAAGGCGCCATGGCCGCTCTGGACCGCGGTGACGCGCAAGCGCACGACGCCGTCGCGGCCGTTGCCGCCGCCACATTGGCCGCACGCGGCTGCACCGTGATCGCGCTCGCGCAGTTCAGCCTCGCGCGCGCCGCGCCGGCGGTGGCCGCACGCACCGGTCTGCCGGTGCTCACCACGCCGGCCTCGGCAGTGCGGCGCTTGCGCTCGATGCTGGGCGCTTGACGATCCGCGCCTCAGGCGCGCGGCTCACCCTGGCGGTTGACGGTGACGTATTCCCCGGGCTGCGTGCTCATCTGCACGCGATGATCCTGCCCGCGGAAGTTGTAGGTCACGTCCCAGTAGTCCGGCCGTGCCTGCGTCGGCGCGTTGGCGCAGCGCTGCACGTTCTGCGTCGCCACCTGCTGCCCGTTGCGGTCGCGGCCGACGTTGGCGCCCACCGCAGCGCCGCCGATCACGCCGATCGCGGTCGCCACATCGCGGCCGCTTCCGCCGCCGACCTGGTGGCCGAGGATGCCGCCGATCACGGCACCAAGGATGCCGCCACCGACGCTCGCCTCGCCGCGGCCTTGCTGCTGCATCACCTGCTCGCGCTCGATCCAGCAGCGTTGCGCGGGGGTACCGAGCACAGCGCGCACTGACGTGACATCGGCCTGGTACAGGCGCTCGTTGTCGCGGCGGCGGTAATCGTTGGCCACCGGCGGCGCCGGCGCATAGCGCTCGTCATCGATGCGCGCATTGCGGCTCACGCTGCGCACCGACGAGACGCGGTCGTTCAATCCCATCGCGGCCAGAGACGGATACTGGCCGCGGCGCAGCACCACGCAGCGGCCATTGAAGCCGGCGTCTTCACACACTTCCCAGCGCTCGCCGCGCTGGGCGCGCACCACCACCGACGAGGCACGGTCGTTGAAGCCGTCGCGAGCCAAGTTTCGCACCTGGTTCTGCGTCGTATACGAGCGGCCTTCAAAAGCCTCGTGTTCATAAAACGTGACCTGCGCGGCGGCCTGTGTGGTCATCACCAGAGTGGCAATGGCCAACGCGGTTTTCGACAGAGATGTCATGGCGGTTTCCGGTTGATGGAGAGTGCAGCGACTGTGCCGGCTCGCCTGCCCCGCGAACAGCGGACAGCAGCGCCTTCGTCGGTAGTCGGTCTCCTACGTGCGAAGTCCGCGCTGTAGGCGTTGTCCGACGACAGATCGCGCCGCTTCCTGATAGCCGCCGCGTCGATTCGGCACTAGGCTCGCGCCACCGTGCGGGCAGGAGAGGCGCCGCCAGAACCATGCCAGCCCCGCAGCCCATGCTCCCGCTCAAGACCTTCATCGTCGAAGACAGCCCGGTGATCCGGGACAGCCTGATCGCCACCCTCGAAGAGCTGGTGCCGGTGGTCGTGGTCGGCACCGCGGAAGACGAGGCAGGCGCGGTGGCCTGGCTCGCGCATCCCAAGCACGCGGTGGATCTGGTCATCATCGACCTCTTCCTCGCGCACGGGTCGGGCCTGGGTGTGCTGCGCGACTCGCACGTGCTGCGCAGCACCACCAAGCGCATCGTGCTGAGCAACTTCGCCACCCCGGAGATGCGCCTGAAGTGCTTCGAACTGGGTGCCGATGCCGTGTTCGACAAGTCCGGCGAGATCGATGCGCTGATCCTGTACTGCAGCCGCCTGGCGGCTGGCGAGCCGATAAACTCCCGCCCCGGCGCGCTGGTTTGATCGAACAGACTCTACTGAATCAGGCCGTTCTTCAGCGCGTAGTAGGTCAGGTCGCTGTTCGACGCCAAGTGCATCTTCTCCATCACCCGCGTGCGGTAGGTGCTGATCGTCTTCACGCTCAGCGACAGGCCCTCGGCCATGTGGCCGACCGTTTCGCCCTTGGCCAGCCGCAGGAAGACCTGCAGCTCGCGCTCCGACAGCTCTTCATGGGGCAGTTTGTCGCCGCCGCCGCTCAATCCCTCGGCCAGCCGCTCGGCCACGGTGGCCGTGATGTATTTGCGCCCGCGGCACACGGTGCGGATCGCCTTGACGATCTCTTGCGGGTCGCAGTCCTTGTTCAGGTAGCCGCTGGCGCCCTGGCGCAGCATGGTGGTGGCGTAGTGTTCTTCGGCGAAGCCGCTCAGGATCAACACCGGCAGGTCCGGAGCGCGGGCGCGGATCGCCGCCAGCGCATCGACCCCGCTTTGATCGGGCATGCCGATGTCCAACAAGATCACATCGACTTCGGCCTTGCGCACGATGTCCAGCGCCTCGCGCCCGCTGGCCGCCTCGGCCACGACGCTGAAGTCGGGCTGATCGGCGAAGAATTGGCGCAGCCCGGCGCGCACCATGGCGTGGTCGTCGACGATGGCGATGCGGATCATGGGCTGGGGTGGTTCAACGAGCCGCATGATCACACTTTTTGCAGAGCCTGACGATGGACGCTCTCAAAGTCATCCGCCGCAGCCCGCTGGTCATCCCGCTCGCGATGCTGGCCGCGGTGGCGATGCTGTTCATCAGCGAAGGCTCGTACTGGCAGTCGGTGAGCACACTGGACCGGCTGGTGGCGGTGAGGGAAGCCCGCGCCAGCGTGCTCGACCTGCGCAAGAACATCCTGGACGCCGAGACCGGCCAGCGCGGCTACCTGCTGACCGGACGCGACGAGTACCTCGCTCCCTACCGCCTGGCGCTGCCGCCGATCAACGAGTTGCTGCGGACTCTGGATGTGCACTACGCCCCTGATGACGAGGCCAAGGCCATCCTGGACAAGTTGCGCGAGCGCATCACGGTCCGCCTGTCATTGATCGCCGAGACGATCCGCCTGAAGCAGGAAGGCAAGCCCGACCTGGCTTCCGAACTCATGCTCAGCGCTTTCGGCAAGGAACAGCTGGACGAGATCCAGCAGCTCGGCGCCGAGCTGTTGAGTCTGGGCACGATTTCGGTGGCCGAAAGCCGCCAAGGCATCGACGGCACGCTGCTGATCGGCCGCATCGGCGTGATCACGCTGACGGCCATCTGCCTGCTCGCGCTGTTCACCTACCTGCGCCACGCCGCGGCCGCCGAAGACGTGCAGCGTGAGCTCAGCCGCACCATACAGGCCGAGCGCGACCAGCTCGAAGTGGTGGTGGCGCGGCGCACCGAACTGCTGACCTCCCTGACGCAGCACCTGCAAACCGCGCGCGAAGACGAACGCAACCGCCTGGCGCGCAACCTGCACGATGAGCTGGGCGCCCTGCTCACCTCGGCCAAGCTCGACGCGGCGCGCATCAAGTCGCGATTGGCCGGCGCGGCGCCCGAGGCGCACGAGCGGCTGGCGAACCTGGTGCAGACGCTGAACACCAGCATCGCGCTGGGCCGCAGCATCATCGAAGACCTGCGCCCATCGACGCTGGCCAACCTGGGTCTGGTATCGGCGCTCGAAATCCTGGCGCGCGAGTTCAGCGAGCGCTCGGGCGTGCAGGTGCATCGCACGCTGGCTCCGGCCAAGCTGCGCGCGAGCGCCGAGCTGATGGTCTACCGGCTGGTGCAGGAAGCCATTACCAACATCACCAAGTACGCCCAGGCCCGACAGGTCTGGATCGACATGGCCTCGAGCGGCGGCCAGGTGCGCGTCTCGGTGCGCGACGACGGCGTCGGCTTCGACACCGCGGCGCAGAAGGGTTCGGCATACGGGCTGGTCGGCATACGCATTCGCGTCGAAGCCGAGAAGGGCACGCTGGCCGTGACCTCCGCGCCGGGCCAAGGCACGCGAATTCAGGTGACGCTGCCCGAATCCGCGTAGCGCTGCCGATCCTGTCGGCGCTGTCCTACCCGCGCACGCTCGACCGCCCGACACACGCGCGGCAAACCGGCCGATCGTGTCCGCTCGCACGGCCGACCACACTCGAGGCATCGCCAACCCCAGGAGCATCCTCATGCTGCACTACGCCGTCGTCTTCTTCGTCATCGCGCTGATCGCCGCACTGTTCGGCTTCGGCGGCATCGCCGCCAGCGCCGTGGGCATCGGCCAGATCCTGTTCATCGTCTTCGCGGTCCTCGCGGTAGCTACCTTCCTGTACGGCCTGATCAAGAAGGCCTGACTCCGTCCTCACCAACCCACAAGGAATTTCCATGATGACCCCCATCGAGCAAGCCAATGGACCCGTCGACCAGCTCGCCGCCACGGCTGACAACGCCATCAAGTCGACCCAGCGTGTCACCAATGCCGCGCTGGACTCGCTCGCGGGCAGCGTGCACGACATGCGCGAACTCGCGGCGCCAGCGCTCCAGCGCAGCAGCGAACAACTCTCTGCGCTCGCCCAGCGCGGGCTGAACGCCGTCACCGACAGTGCGCACCAGGTGCGCGACCGGGCGCTGCGTGCCTCCGACACGACGCTCGGCTACATCAAGGATGAGCCGGTGAAGGCGATGCTGATCGCCGCGGCCACCGGCGCGGCGCTGATGGCGCTGATCGGATTGCTGACCCGCTCGCGCGAGCGTGCTTGAAGCGAGCCCCAGCGGAGCGCGAATGCACCCGCTGCTGAACCTGCTTGCGACCCGGCCGTTACTGCTGGCCGAGCACGCCCAAGCCTATGCCGAACTGCTGGCGGCCGAATTGCCGCGCGCCACGGCGGCCTTCAAGCGCCGCGCCTTGCTGCTTGCGCTGGCGCTGCTCGGCCTGCTGGCGGCGCTGCTGCTGGCCGGTGTGGCGCTGATGTTGTGGGCCGTGCTGCCGGCGCTGCCGATGCAGGCGCCCTGGTTGTTGGTGGTGGTGCCGTTGCTGCCGGCTGGCGGCGCACTGGCGTGCCTGATCGCGGGCCAGGCCCGGCGCGATGCTCGCGGCGAATTGCAGCGCCAGCTCAGTGCCGACCTCGCGCTGCTGCGTGAGGCGGCTCCGCAATGAGCGCCGTGCACACCGATCCTGTGTTGCGTCTGGCACTGTCGCGCGAGCGTCTGCGCCAGGCACTGCATGGCGCGCCAAGCGCCGACTCGGCACAGGTGTCACCCGCAGCCGCGTCCTGGTGGAGCGCCGCCATGCCGGTTGCCGGAATCGCGATCGAGGCCGCGCAGCAATGGTGGGCCAGGCACCCGCTGCGCCCGAGCACGCTGTTGGCCCTGAGTGCCGCGCAGGCCATCGTCAAGCCGCTCGCTCAGCGCCATCCGCTGGCCCTGGTGTGCGGCGCCGCGGTCGTGGGCGGTTTGCTGGTTTGGCAGCGCCGCTGGGCGCTCAGGTTCACACTCAGCTCGACACTCTGGGCCGGCCTCTTGCCGCACCTGCTGCTGGCCACGTTGGCTGCACGCGCAGACGTCAAAGCCAGTACTCCCACACCCGAGCGAACAACTCCTTGATGCGCAGGTCCAGGCCGCGGCGCTGCCAGGCGTGCAGCGTGATCGCCTGCGACGCCGCCAGATCCTTGTCGAACATCGCCTGCACCTGGCTGCCGAACCCGGTGCCCAGCACCACCGCGTTCAGCTCATGGTTGTGCAGGAAGCTGCGCCAGTCGAGATTGGTCGAGCCGACCGTGGCCCACACGCCGTCGATCAGTGCGGTTTTCGAATGCAGGATCACGCCGCGCCTCTCGAAGATCTTCACGCCGGCGCGCAGCAGCTGCGCGTAGTAGTTGCGCCCGGCGTGAAAGACCAGCCACGAGTCGGTCTGGCTGGGCAGGATCAGTTGCACGTCGACACCGCGCCCGGCGGCGGCTTCAAGCGCGGCCAGCAACTGCGGATCGGGCGCGAAGTAGGCGTTCGTGATGCGCACGCTGGTCTCGGCGCTGCCGATTGCCGAAAGCAAGGTGGCGTAGATCTGGCTGTAGGGTTCTTCGGGTGAACTGCCGATCGCGCGCACCACCTCGCGGCCGGCGTTCTGCGCTGCCGGGAAGTAGTTCTTCGCTGCCAGCGACGGGCCTTTCTGCTGGCTCCAGGTGGCCAGAAAGAGCTTTTGCAATTCGGCCACCACCGGCCCCTCGAGCTGCAGGTCGGTGTCGCGCCAGGCCGGGCTGCCGTTGGGCCGCGCACGCGAACTCTGGCTGAACGAGCCGCCGGAATAGACGCTGCTGATGTTGATGCCGCCCAGGAACGCCGTGCGTCCATCGACGATCAGCAGCTTGCGGTGGTCGCGCTGGTTCAGCTCCCAGGACTTGCGCGCGGCCAGGGGATTGATCGGGTTGAACTCGAGCACCTGGATGCCGCTCGCGGCCAGGCGCTGGAAGAACGGCGCCGGGGTATCGAAGGTTCCGACACTGTCGCGGATCAGGTTCACCTGCACACCCTGCTGCTGCTTGGCGATCAGCGCCTGCGCGAATCGCTGCCCGACTTCGTCGTCCTCGAGGATGTAGGTCTCCAGGTTGATATGGTCCTGGGCGGCGGCGATGGCCGCGATCATCGCTTGGTAGGTGGCCGGCCCGTCCTGAAGCAAGCGCACGGCGTTGCCGGTGGTCAGCGGGCTGCCGGCGATGGCCTCTTCGAGTGCCAGGTGGCGCTCGAAGATGTCGGTGGGCTTGCCGCCACGGGCCAGGCGCTCGAGGACCGCCTTGCTCTGCGCCGCCGACAAGGGCCCGCGCGCGCCTTCGAGTTGCACCGGTGGGCCCGCGCGCCGCGCCAGGTCGGGCACGATCTTCGGCAGGCTGCTGCAAGCCGCCAGGCCGAGCGCCACGCCGCATGCCACGACGCATGCGATGCCGGGCAGTGTTGGCCTCATCACGGGCTCGCGCTCACATCAGTGCCATCCGAGCCACGGCACCTGCCCGTTTCACGGGCGCACGCTCAGTTCGTGGCTGCCGAAGCCGCTGGAGCAATCACGATCACCGTGGTGCCGTCGGCCGGCTTGCCGCTGGCACCGGTGCTGCCGGTGCTGCCGGTGGCGCCGGTGTTGCCCGTGTTGCCGGTTGCGCCGGTGTTGCCGGTTTCGCCCTGCGGACCGGCGGGTCCGGGCACGGCGACCGGAACAGGCACCGCGACCACAGCGCCTCGGTCGCAGGCGACCAGAACGAGTGCAGCGAGCAGGGCGGTAATCAGGATCGATGAGTTCATGGGGGTCCTCAGTAGGTAGATCAGTCTCGCCCGCCGCGCGCGCCGGGTCTGTCGGCCAGGCCTGATATCGGCGTAGGACGAGAGGCGGCCACGCAGCGCGCGTCAGTTGCCGATGCGCGCGGTGGCCCGCATCAAACGCTGGCAGTCGGCAGCGCTGCGCCCCGCGTCGGCACTGTCGCCCGGGTCGATCAGCGGAATCAAGGCGGCCAGCGGGTTGAGCAGGCCGAGCAGGAACGAAGAAGCCAACTTGCGGGTGAGGCCTGCCTTTTCGATCGATACCTGCGGGTGCGCCAGGCTGCCGCGCACGCGCAGCGGGGTGCGCAGCGCCAGCGGGCTCACGTCCTTCGGGCTGACGACGGCGCGCAAATCCAGCGTTTCGCTGGCCAGCGACAGCGTGCCGTCGATCCAGATCGTCGAGTCAGGGGTGTCGAGCACCATCACGCGGGTGCGGAACACGCCGCGCTCGGCGGCGAGGTCGGCCACCGCGCAGGTCACCGGCAAGACAGTGTCGCCTCTCACCAGCACACCCAGGCCTTGCGCCAGGTCGAGCCCGGCGGCTTCGATCGCCAGGTGCGAGACCGCGCCACCGTGCAGCCCGGTGCGCGCGGTGCCGCTCAGGCTGGCCAGGATTTCGGCCGTCGAACGCCCCTGCCCGCGGACGCTCGCCTGCCCGCTCAGCCGCCCCGCGACGAAAGGCGGTGCCGCGTTGGCGCGCACCTGGTGGATCCAGCGTTCCAGTCGCAAACCGTCCCAGCGCAATTGCGCATCCCACAGGGCGATGGCGCCGCGCCCGTCCAGCGCGATGTGGCCCTTCAGTTGGCCCTGCGCGGTGCGTGCATCGAGGTCGCTCAAGGTCAACACGCCGCCCGCCAGTTGCAGGTGGCCGCGCAGCGGCCGTAAGGATTCGAGCAGGCTCGTGCCCAGATCGACAGTGCCGATGTCGATCAAGACGTTGGCGTCCATCGCGCGCAAGGCGGCGAGGTTGAACGCCCGGTCGGGCAAGACCCGGCCCGGGCCGCGCGTCGGTTTCACCGGCAGCGCCGCTGCTGCCGCGGTGACCGCCGGCGTCG
Organism: Rubrivivax sp.; assembly: GCA_031400795.1. GTDB lineage: Bacteria > Pseudomonadota > Gammaproteobacteria > Burkholderiales > Burkholderiaceae_C > Rubrivivax. The sequence goes on from JANNQO010000074.1 coordinate 10,249, forward strand.
TGCCCAGCACCGGGCCGAGATCGCTGAGCAAGAGGCGGTTGCCACCGAGCCGGCCGGCCAGCATCGGCAGGCTGCGGCCGGCTTCATAGACGAAGGCGCCGTTCAGGCGGCTCGCGCCGACCGTGGCGTCGTCGATCACAACGCTCCAGGTGTCGCCCTGCTTGACCAGCCCACCCCGGCTTTGGAATGCAGCCGTGGTCGGCAACGTGACCCCGGCCAGCGCACCCACCGCGGCCAGCGACGGGCCCGCCAGATCGAAGCGCCCGCTGAGCGCGACACCGCTCGTCGAATCGAGCGCCGTGCCGTTGTAGTGCAGGCGCGCACGGCCGAGGCCGGCCTTCACGGTCACCTTCATCGGAGTGGACGATGTCAGATCGCCCGTCGCCTGCATCTCGATCTGAAGCGGCAACTGGCGCACCTGGCCACTGCCCAGCAAGCGCCACCGCGGCGTTGATTCCGGCGCGGGCAGGCCACCCTCGCGCGACAGGCGTGCCTCGAGGTCGATCGCCAAGGGCAGATCGCGGTAGTGCAACAGCCCAGTGCCGGCGGCCAGGCTGCCGATCAGGGGCAGCTCGTTTGAACGTGTTGCCGGGTTGGACGCGAAGACCCACGACGCCTGGCCATCCGCTCTGCGCTCCAGGTGCGCGTCAAGCCAGGCCGCCTGAAGTCGGTGGATGCGCAAGCGTTGCCCGCGCAGCGAGCGCCACAGATCGACGTAGCGCAACTCCAGCGTCACGTCGCGCGCCAGCAGCAAGTGCGGTGCGGCGCTCCATGTGGGCGCGGCCATCTCGAGCTGCGCCGCTTGCAAGCGCAGGCCGCCGACGAAACGCACGCGAAACGCGCCGTCCTTGGAAATCAGCACGCGGCGGTGCAGCGTCTGGCTCAGATAGGTCTGCAGCGGCCCGGCCAGGAACGGCCAGCCGAGCCACTCGCCGATCGCGACCGCGCACACCAGCGCCAGCAGCACCGCCAGCGCAGCAAAGGCCCGACGCGGCGGTGTTTCAGTGATGTTGGTTCGCCGCGGTGGCGTGCATCGGGCAGACGCGCGGCAGTGCGGTGTCGCGGCCGATCATCGCCCGTGCGTACAGATAGTTGTCGCGCGCCCGATCGCTCAACGCGTCGAGATCGACATGGCCTTGGCCATCGCAGGGAAAGGCGTAGCCGCTGCCCGGCTTGAAGAGCGACGCGAAGCGAACCTCGAACGACGGCAAGCCGGCGGGGTGGGTGATGTTGATGGCGTTCATTGCGGGCTCCAGCGAACCGAATGGGTCAGTTCTTGGAGATCAAGTATCGGCACGCTGCGCTGTGCTGGCTGCCGGCGCTGGGCGCAACGCGGTGTCGGCCACGAACGGGTCGCCGGCGCCGGTGATGTCCTACGCCTCGGCAGCCATCCGAGCTTTCAGCCCGTACGATCTTCGGCTGCAGCCGTTGCCGGCACGCCAAAGTGGACGGCGCCCTCAATCGCCGAGCAACTCGCCCACCGCCTTGAGATCGTCGACACGGTCGCACACCGCCTTGATCGCCATCAGGATCGGCATCGCCAGGAACAGGCCCCAGGCGCCCCACAGCCAGCCCCAGGCGAGCACGCCGACGAACACCGCCACCGGGTTCATGCGCGCGGCGCGGCCGGTCAGCCACGGCGTCAGGATGTAGCCCTCGATGCTGTTGATGACCAGCACCGCAGCGCCGATCAGCAGTGCCATCTCGAACGAGCCGAACTGCACGAAGCCCATCAGCGCCGACGCGCCGGTGACGACCAGGCTGCCCAGGTAGGGGATGAAGTTGAGCGCGAAGCTCGCCACGCCCCAGACCGCGGCATGCTCCACACCGATCCACAGGAAAACCAGCCAGGTGGCCACACCCACCAGCGCACTGGTGAACAGCTGCACCAGCAGGTAGCGCTGGATCTGCAGGTCGATCTCGTCGAGTGCCTGCAGCGTGAGTTTCTTCTGGCCGAAATTGGGGCCGGCGATCTTCACCATCTTGCGCCGGAAGGTGTCGCCCGAGGCGAGCAGGAAGAAGGTCATGAACAGCACCAGCGTGGCCTGGCCGGCAGCGGCCACCAGGCCGACCGTGCCGGGCCACAGGTAGTCCTTGACGTTGAATCGCGGCCGCTCGATCTGCACCTTGGTCACTCCGCGTCCTGGTGCCGGGCTGCTGCTGGCACCTTCCTCGGCAGCGCGTTCGAGTTCACTGGCCGCTTTCTGCATCTTCTCGATGGTCTCGGCCGGGCCCTGCGCGCGCTGGAGTTCCAGGCTGCGGCGCACCTTCTGCGCCACCTCGGGCAGCGTCTCGACCATCGCCACGGCGTCGTCAGCCAGCGCGTAGACGATCGCGCCCGTGCCGCCGACCAGGCTGACGAGCAGCAGCACCGCGGCCAGCGCACGCGGCAGCCGGATGCGCACCAGCTGCCTGACCAGCGGCGTCAGTGCATAGCTGAACATCAAGCCCAGCAGCAACGGCACGAACACCGCGCGTGCCCAGTACAACACCACCAGGCAGGCCAGCACCGCGATCAACACCAGCGGCACGCTGCGCAGCGCGGCCGCCGGTTTGTCTTCGTCCGGCGCGCTCACTTGCCAATCCCTGTCAGCCCAGCACCTTCGCGTAGGCCTGCCGCTCGCTGGCGTAGCAGGCGCACGCCATCGCTTCGAGCCCGCGGCGGTCGAGCACCGTCATCTCGCCGCGGTGGTACTCGATCAGGCCGCTGCGCTGCAAGGCGCCGGCCGCCGCGGTGATGCCGACACGGCGCACGCCGAGCATGTAGGCCAGGAATTCCTGCGTGACGTGAAAGCGCTCGGTGTGGGCGCGGTCCTGGCTCATCAACAGCCAGCGCGCCAGGCGCGGGCCGATCAGGTGAAAGCGCAGGCAAGCCGCCGAAGCAGCGAGTTGCGCCATCAGCACGTAGAGGTAGCGGTTGAGCAGACGCTGCAGCGCCGGGCTGCGCGCCAGCTCGCCGCGAAAGGCTGTGGCGCCGATGCGCCAGGCGGCGCCCGGGCCCTGCACCAGCGCATGCAGCGGCACCGTGGCCACGCCCAGCGCCAGGTGCGCGCCGAGCATGCCTTCGCGGCCGACCATGCCGACTTCCAGCGCCGGCTTGCCGTCGAACGGCGCCACCAGCGAGATGAAGCCGTCGGTCGGAAAGTAGACGTGGCGCGTGATCTTGCCCGGCTCGTACAGCACGCTGGACAGCACCAGTTGCACCGGCTCGGCGAGTGCGAGCAGGCGCGAGCGATCCTTGCGCGCGAGGCGCTCGATGAGCTCGTTCTGTGCGCTGGCCATGGCGGCGCCGAGTCTGGGCCGATCTGCGGCGCGCGTCCGTCTGCCAGCGCACACAGCGCGGCCCGCTCATCAGGGGCTCAGGCAGCATGCGCCAGTGCCAGCAGGCGCTCGGTTTCGATCTTCGCCACCGCGTAGCACTCGCAGCTGCCGCGCTCCAGGCGCTGGCGGTCGAGCACCTCGATGCGGCCGCGGTGGTAGCCGATCACGCCGGCCTGCCGCAGCCTTTGCGCCGCGGCCGTCACGCCTTCACGGCGCACGCCCAGCAGCGCGGATGCGCCTTCGTGCGTCATCA
>JANNQO010000075.1:0-5446 GCA_031400795.1 Rubrivivax sp.
CGCCCCCGAAAGCAGGCGCAAGCTCGTGAAACTCGCCGCGTCCACCGTGCCTTGTGCAAGTGCCGCGCGGCACAGCAGCGAGTTGCCGGCGAAGGCGAGCAATGCCAGCGCGGCGCGGGCCGGGACCGGCAGCGAAATCAATAGCGGCCCCAGCCGCCTTCGGCGTCGCCCGCCGAGGGGGTGATCGCGATTCGGGCGGCCCGGCGGGCGATCAACGTGGGCGCACCGATGTGATGCGGTCGTTGAGCGCCCGCTCCAGGTTGTGACGCCCCGGCGCCAGCAGCAGGCAGCGGCCGCCGAAGTTGGCATCGGTGCACAGCTCCCAGCGGCCGGCCAGCACATCCACCGACGACACGGTGTCGTTGAAGCCCTGCCCGCCGAGGTTCGGCGTGGCCTGGGCGACGAACAACTCCCGGCCCTGATGGTCGCTGTGCTCGAAGAGCGTGATCGCGCCGATCGTGGTCAGCGGCTGGTCGTTCGGCCCGCCCACGCGGCGAAGCGACGACACGCCGCGCATCAGCCGCCCGCTGAAGACGTGGCGCCCGGGCCCGAGCACCTGGCATTCACCGGCGTAGTCCGAGTGCTGGCAGAACTGCCAACGCCCGCGCGTGATCTCCACCGAGCCGGCCACATCGTTGAAGTTGGCGTTGGACAGGCGCGTATGGGCGGCCGACAACGCGAGCTGGTAGCCGCTGTGGTCAAGGCCTTCATACAGGATCACCGCTTCGGTCGATGCCGGCAGCGGCGGCGCAGGCTGTGCCCCGCCGGGAACGGGGAAGGGCTGCGTCGCACCGCCCTGCGCGGCCGCCATCGACGCCGCCGCATTGCGCACCGACGCCAGCGTGCCGCGGAAGGCCGGGGGCAACTCCGCATAGCGTCCCACACCGACGGTGACGCAGGCCCCGCCGAAGTTCACCGCGGTGCAGAACTCCCACTGCCCGCGCCGCACCACCACCGATGCCACGCGTCCGCCCAGCCCATAGGCGGCCACATCGGGCAGATCCTGCGACAGCGTGAGCCGCATGCCGGCAAAGCGCGGCTGCTCGAACAGTTCGACGTCCTGCGCCAGCGCGGGCCACGCGGCGGCGGTGCACAGCAGCGCGGCGCCGAGGGTGAAGCGAACTCTCACGGGGGTCTCCTCGAACGGTCTGGGTAGCACCGATTCTTGCCTGCTCCGAGGCAGCGAATTCATAGATACCAATCTAGTACCAATCTTGGCAAAACGATCTGAAATGATTGCCAACACGGGAAAACACCAGGGAATATTGGTATCTAACTGGAATGCATGTTGGGTATAGTGGCATCTCATTGGTCCCACGCAGGAATCCATCATGACGCTCCAGCCCACCCCCATCGCCTGTGCCGTGTTGTTGTTGGCGGGTGCCGCCGCAGCCCAGGCGCAAAGCAGCGCAGCGCCGGCCCAGCAGGTGATCGTCACCGGCATCCGTGCCTCGCTCGAACAATCGCTGAACCAGAAGAAGAACGCCGACAGCGTGGTCGAGGTCATCACCGCAGAAGACATCGGCAAGATGCCCGACAAGAACATCGCCGACTCGCTGCAGCGTGTGCCCGGCGTGACGATCAGCTCGGCCAGTGCCAGCGAAGGCGGCTTCGACGAGAACGACCGCGTCAGTCTGCGCGGCACCAACCCGAGCCTGACGCAGACCATGATCAACGGCCACATGGTCGGCTCGGGCGACTGGTTCGTGCTGAACCAGGTCGGCACAGTGGGCCGCAGCATCAGCTACTCGCTGCTGCCCTCCGAGCTGGTCAGCCGCGTCCTGGTGCGCAAGAGCGCGCAGGCAGACATCGTCGAAGGCGGCGTCGCCGGCACGGTGGACATCATCACCAGGAAGCCGCTCGAGTTCCGCCAGTCGCTGACGCTCGAAGCCTCGCTCGGCGCGGTCTACGCCGAGCTGCCGAGCAAGACTGACCCGCAGTTCAGCGCGCTCATGAACTGGAAGAACGCCGACAACACACTGGGCGTGATGGCGCAGCTGTTCTCGCAGAAGCGCAGCCTGCGCCGCGACGGCATCGAGACGCTGGGATACAGCAGCATCGCGCCGGGCAGCGCCATCGCCAAGAGCAACCCCGACCTGTCGGGCGTGGCGTATCCCAATGCGATCGGCTCGGCGCTGTTCGAGCAGGTGCGCGAGCGCACCGGCGGGCTGATCACGGTGCAGGCGAAGCCGACGAAAGAGTTGACGTTCGACCTGACCGGCTTCCGCTCCGAGATGGAGGCCACCAACTACAACCGCAACTACCTGGTCTGGCCGAGCCGCATCCTGTCGGCCGGCGCCGGGCAGGCGCCCGATGCGGGCTACGTGGTGAGGAACGGCACGCTGGTCTCGGCCAAGTGGACGCCGGTGGCAGGCAAGCAGTACGTGATCGTCGACCAGATCCTGCGTCCCGAAGCAGGTTCGGAAACCAGCTTCCTGAACCTCGACGGGCAGTGGAAGAGCGGTGCCTGGACGGTGGGCGGCAAGCTCGGCTCGTCGCGCGGCAAGGGCAACACGCCGACCCAGGCGGTGTTCGAAGGCGACGTGCTGAACACCGGCGCCAGCTATGCGCTGCACGGCATCAGCCGAGCGCCCGATTCGGCGCTGGTCTCGGGCAACGCGGCCGACTTCCGCGGCACCACGCTCGACTGGATCTTCGGCGCCAGCCCGGCGCGCACCAACGACAAGGAAGACTGGGCGCAGATCGACGCGCAGATGCGCATCGCCGCGGGCATGGTCAGCAGCCTGAAGTTCGGCCTGCGCGGCGCCAAGCACAGCCGCGACTCCACCTTCGTCGCGCAAGGCCCGAAGTGGTCGGCCGACCCGTTTGCCGCGGCCAACCTGCCGGCCTGGAGCGGCCAGACCTACCCGGGCGATTTCGGCAAGGGCTTGTCGGGCAACTTCCTGCGCAACGTCTGGCAGATCGACCCCGGCGTGCTGCGCGCCTGGGGCGACAAGTTCTCCAACCGCGACCCGCTCGAGCGCCAGTACTTCCCCGGTGAGTTCGCGATGGAAGAGAAGAACAGCGCCGGCTACGCGATGGCCGAGCTGACCGGCGAGGCCTGGTCGGGCAACGCCGGCGTGCGCCTCGTGCAGTCCAAGGTCAGCGTGCTGAGCAACATCGCCATCGCCGGATCGGTGTGTGCGCCACTCGCGCCCTGCCCGGTGCCGGGCGCGATCACCACCTCGGCGTTCGGCTCGTTCTACCGGCAGACGGTGAACAACACGCACAGCGACGTGCTGCCGAGCCTGAACGTCAAGTTCGACCTGTCGCGAAACCTGGTCGCGCGCTTCGCACTGGCCAAAACACTCGCGCGGCCCGACTACAGCGCGCTCGGTGGCGCAGTGAGCCTGGACGACACCAACCTCACCGGCAGCGGCGGCAACCCGAACCTCAAGCCGATCCGCTCGACCAACACCGACGCGGCGATCGAGTGGTACTTCGCGCCACGCTCGGTGCTTTCGGCGGGGCTCTTCCACCTCGACCTGAAGAACTACGTCGGCTACGGCGTCGCGCCGGCGAGCTACTTCAATGAGCAGACCAAGCGCTTCGAGACCTACCGCGTCTCGTCGCCGATCAACAGCAAGGGGCGCGTGAGCGGACTCGAACTCGGCTGGCAGCAGAGCTTCGGCGGCGGCTTCGGCAGCAACCTGAACTACACCTTCGCCGACGGCAAGGAGACCGGCGGCCGCGAGCTGGTGGGCAACAGCCGCCACACCTACAACATCGGCGGCTACTTCGAGAACGACCTCTTCAACGCACGCCTGGCCTACACCTACCGCTCGGAATTCTTCAACGGGCTGGACCGCGCCTCGGCGCAGCACCAGGCGGCCACCGGCACCGTGGCGGCGTCGCTCGGGTACAAGATCAGCGACCGATTCAGCCTTTCGCTGGACATGCTGAACCTGAACCAACCGGTGCTGAAGTACTACGCCGAGAACAAGGACCAGCCGACCGCGTTCTACGCCAACGGCCGCCAGTTCTACCTGACCTTGCGCGGCAAGCTGTGATGCGGGGGTTCGTCGCGCTGGCCTGCTGCGTACTGGCCGGCTGCGCGACGAACCTGTCACCTCGAACGTTGATCGGGCCGTACCAGGACGTGTCGCTCGGGCTCGAGGCCGGCGGCTTGGTCTTCGACTCGCCGGCCTGGCTGGGCGCGCCGGGGCCCGGGCGCGTGCTGCTGTGGGCTTTCGCCACCGGCGAATGCGGGGCCGAGCGCTGGGGCGAGATCGACACCGAGGCCTTTGCGCGCGCCAATGTGGCCGCCTTCGAGCGTGCCGGGCGCGACTTCATCATCTCCACCGGCGGCGAAGCGGGCATCTTCAGCTGCGCCAGCGATGCCGGCATGGCGCGTTTTGTCGAACGTTACCGCTCGGCGCGCCTGATCGGCCTGGACTTCGACATCGAAGGCCGGCAGACACCCGCGCAGATCGGCTCGCTGGTGCAGCGCGCCGCGTTCGCGAAAGCGCGCTGGCCCGCCTTGCGCGTCAGCTTCACGCTGGCCACCCATGCGGCGAGCGACGGCACGCTGCGCGGCCTGAACGCGACCGGCGAGACGGTGCTGGCCGCGTTGCGCGACAGCACGCTGAACGACGCTGTCATCAACCTGATGGTGATGAACTACGGCCAGGCCGATTCGCGCTGGTGCGTGGTGACGGCGGGGCGCTGCGACATGGGCCGCTCGGCGGTCCAGGCGGCGCACAACCTGCACCGCAAGTACGGCGTACCTTACGCGCGCATCGCGATCACCGCGATGCTGGGCGAGAACGACGTGGCGGGCAACGTGGTGAGCCTGGCCGACGCGGCACTGCTCGCCGAAGGCGCGCGCACGCTCGGCCTGGCCGGCGTGCACCACTGGTCGATCGACCGTGACCAGCCTTGCCCGGCCGGCAGCGCGCGCGTGTCGCCGCGTTGTCACGGGCTGCCGGGTGTGGCGCCCGGGCGCTTCGGCGCCGCGCTGACCGCGCCGTAGCGGTCACAGGTTGCACGGGCTGGCCAGCGGCGGCACCGCGGAAGGCACCGTGTCGAGCCGGCGCGTGCCGCGCGCGCGCAGCGCCTCGACAGCGGTTTCGACCTCGCCCGGCCCGAGCTGTTGTTCGGCGGCATGGAACACCCAGTCGACATCCATCTGATAGACCCGCGCCGGCCCGCCGGGCGGCAACAGCCCGCCCGGCGAGAACCACAGGCTGAACTGGATCGCCATCGGCACCGCCGGCACGTTGCGTCCGCCATGTTCGGCGAGCAGCCGGCCGTTCACGAAGTGGCGCGTGAGACTGCGATCGACCTGCAACACGAGCAGTTGCCAGCCGTCGAACGACGCGAAGGCTTCATGCGCCTGGTTGAAGGCGCGCCAGGGCTCGATCTGCACGGTCTGCCAGCTGATCGCGTAGAGGCGCGTCGCAGGGCTGCCCCAGCCGCCGTTGGGCAGGTACTCGAAGTCGACCTC
>JANNQO010000076.1:0-4635 GCA_031400795.1 Rubrivivax sp.
GGTCGGGCCGCCCGGAATGCGCAATACGAACTTGCGGTCACCGAAGACGGGCATCGTGCCGGTGTAGGGGCGGCCCAGGCGATAGACCTTGCCGGTCTTGGCTTCGGCCAGCGCGCGCTGCACCACCTCGGGCTTCTTGTACCAGTTGGTCGAGCCGGCCTCGTCGCCCGCGCCCCACAGCTTGTTGGGCCACCACTTGTCGCCCAACGGCGTGTCCATCGAGTTGCCGATGACCCAGGGCTTGCCCTTGCAGGCCTTCCAGTTCTTGTCAGAACAGTCCTGCGCAAAGGCTGCGCTGCCAAGCAATGCAGAAACCAACAGCGCGGCACCCAGCTTGAATCTCATCATCTTCATCTCCTATCTGTTGTGGTGGTGGGAAAGAAGGAAATCACGAACATTCATTACTTCGTCGTGGCCGCGGCCGCGGCAACAGGCGAGCGCGCCGTGCCGCCGTGGCAGATCCGCTGGCCCTCGCCAAGCTCATGGCAGTGGGGCGTGGTGCCGTGCGCGCCGGCTTCGGCGATCAGCAGCGAGCGCAGCAAGCGGTGCGCCGGCATGAAGCCGGCATCGGCCGAGCGCCCAAGCCAGGCTTTGGCCGCCACCACGTCGGGCGTTTCGGCCTGCAGATAACACAGCGCGGCGCGGTAGGCGGCGAGCGCCGAGGTGTCGGTCGCGGCCCGCGAGATGACCTGGGGGCAGGCATCGTCGCTGGCCTTCGCGGCGGCCGCCGCGGCCGCCTTCTGCTGGTCGGAGTACCAGCCGCCAACATCGGCAGAATGGCTCGGCAGCGACAGCGCGCCCAACAAGGCCAACTGCCAAGCGCCACAGCGCAAGCTGAACAACATGCCGATGCTCCTGATCCCGAACGGGCCATTCTGTGGCTTGTCTCGCGCCGTCGTCAACGGCCTGTACGCCAGTGGCGAATCAGGCATTGACGCTCACCACCGCGCGGCCGCGAATGGTCGCCGCCGCGGTTGCCACGTCAAGCACGCAGGACACGCCCGGCGCGCGCCCGTGTGCTCGCGCCTTCCGACGGGGTGTGCACACTCGAGGGCCCGATGATGCACGGCTTGACCGTTCGGTTGGGCGCCTCGGTCTGCCTCGAAGTGGAGGGCGTGCTTGTCGCCGTGGTCAGCGGCAAGAAGCAGTTGCTCGACCGCGCGCTGCTGCGCATGGTCGGCATCCAGGCCAGGCAGATGAAGATCATCGTCGTGAAGAGCAGCAACCACTTTCGCGCCGACTTCCAGCCCCACGCCAGCCATGTGTTGGTGGCCAGGGCGCCCGGGCCGATGGTTGCCGATCCTGGCGATCTGCCCTGGCGCAAGCTCTCGCCGGCCACCCGCGTGCGGCCTTGAGCGCGCGGGTTACGGCGGTGGTGACGGCGAACGCGACGGCGAGGGCGGTTCGCGGCGCGACCCCCGCGCGCGCTCGCGCAGCTTCTGCGACGGCGCCACCACCTCGCGTTCGAGCCACGACTTCAGCCGCAGCGTGGCTGGGTTGCTGGCGCGGGCCAGCGTGCCGAGCAAGGCGTCGCACTCGAAGCGCAGGCCGGCCGCTTCTTTCCGGCAATCGTCGGCGTATTGGCGCAGCAGCAGATCGTCGCGCGGAAAACCGGGCAGCAACTTGCGCAGGTCGGCAACGCGGATCCAGCGCCGGTGGTCTTCGTCCTCGGCGATATCCAGCGCGACACCGCGGTAGGCGAAGTGGCGGCCCTCCAGATCGGCCAGCGCGAGCTCCTTCACCGCAGCACGAGACGCGCTGACGAGGTCGATCAGCGGCCGCGCAAGCAGCACGCCGAAGAGCGGTGCGGTGACGACAACGCCGACCAATCCGAGCACGCGCCAAAGCAGATAGCTGATGCCGCTGGCCAGCAACAGCCGCAGCGCGATGCGACCGAGCAGCCGCGGTGTGGTCTCGCTGTCGGCGGCGCCATTGGCGCGCTTGGCCTGCTGCTCGGCCGCGCGGTGTTCAGCGCTCCACATCGGCGCCTGCGGCTTCGAGCCGCGAGCGCAACACCGAACGGTGGCAGCGCGCTTCGTGCTCGCAATAGCAGCCGACCGAGAAGCTCGCCGACTTCGACAGCGCCGCCAGCAGCGTGATTGCCTGCGCCGGCTCGCTGACCGCCATCTCGGCGCGGTACTTCTTCTGGAACTGTGCCCATTGCGCGTCGGTCTCGGCGGCCTGGCCGAACTTCACCAACTCGGCCGAAGGCGCGAGCAGCGGCAGCCAGACGTCGTACCAGTGATCGGCAGCGAAGCGTTCCTTCGGCACGCCGCGCGGCGGGCGGCGCACCGTGCCGATGCGCAGGCCTTCGTTGGCGGCGCGCGGGGTACCGAGACGCACGACGCGCACGCTCATGGCTCGTTCCTCAAGTGGATGCGGCGGCCTGCGCATGTTGCCAGGCCTCGATCGCCGGCAGCAGCGCCGCGCGACGCACCAGGCTCTCGGCCGGCCACAGCCGGTCGCGGTCGAGCGGGAAAGGGTCGGTCGGGTCCATGGCCTGAGCAGCGTAGCCGCGTGCTGCTGCGGCGGCCATGCGGCGAACCCTCAATCGCTGCCGCCGGCAAGCACGGCCGCCACGCGGCGCTTCAGATGAGAACACCTCGCGCGGCAGGCCGAGCCAGTCGCGCAGACGCTCGCCGCTGGCGTCGTCGAAGGGAATGCCGCAGGCATGCACGCGGCGCCCTGGCGCCTGGCCGGCGACGAGCAGCCTTGCAGTCGCCGAGGCTCGCACCCCCGGGCGTGGACCGAGCGGCAGGCTCGGCGCGCACAGGGTGCAGGCCCGCACTGCGGAGAGCAGGGCGTTGAGGCGGCGCGTGGCGGCGGGCGGCGGCAAGGTCATCGGTTCAGCGCCCGCGCCGCGGCTGCATGCGCGCGGCCTCGCGATCGCGTGCATAGCTCTGCAGCCAGGCCACCTGCTCGTCGGTATCGGGCACCTCGACGCCGCGAGCGCGGCTGAGCAGCTCGAACACCTCGGCGGGCCGCCGGCCCAGTTCGACCAGCAGGCAAGCCGCGACGAGGCCGGTGCGTCCGATGCCGGCGCGGCAATGCACGGCGAGCGCGACGCCGGCACGCAGTTCAACCAGCAGCGGCTGCAGCGCCTCAGCCAGGTGCGCGGTGGATGGCGGCACGCCGCGGTCGCGGATCGGGTAGTGCCGGAACCCGAGGCCGGCTGCAGCGCAGGCGGCGGCCTCGGCCTGGAGTTCGAGCTCGCGCGCTTCGGCGGCCTCCAGCAGCGAGACCAGCGTCTGCACACCCACCATCACCAGGCCGCGCATTTCGTCGGCGAGTTCGTCGCCGCCGCGCGGCCGCGCCATCAGCGCCAGCCGCAATGGCCGCAGCGCATTCACCCAATGCAGATCGGGCAGCAGCATCTTCAGGCCAGCCGGCACACGGGCGAGCTGCGCATCCGCCGCGCCGAACCGGGACTCGAGGTGGCGATGGTGTGGGCGGCGTGAGGGCGCACGCCGTCAGGGCCGCTGGCGGGGTGCCACGCGGGTGTCCAGCTGCTTCGGCTCGTAGCCGACGAGCATCCGGCAGCCCGGCCCAAAGCTGGCTTGCGCCGCGGCGCAGGCATCGGCCACGCTTTGCTGCGTCGGCTTGCGGCCCTGCTCCACCCAGGCCAGCAATTGCTGCAGCACGGCCGGGTACACCGGGTCGGCCAGGTAGCTGTGGTCGCTGTGCTCGGTAAAGACCTGCACCAAGCGGTCTGCGGCACCCGCGCCGGTCACCGTCTGGCGAAACTGGTGCTCCAGTTCGACGAACGCGACGGAATCATTGATCGCATGCACGGTCAGCACCGGCACCGGGATCTGGCCGGTCGGGTCGATGTCGGCACCGAAGCGCCGCGCCGCATCGGCATTGGCCGCACTGCGAAGCACCGCTGCGTTGAGCGCTTCGTCGTCGTCGGAGCCGCGATAACGGGCGCCGATGTTGCCGAAGGGGCTGACACCGCCGTAGCGCTGTGCGATGTCCCTGAAGTCGAACGTCGCGCGGCGCATGTGCTGCTGCAGCGCAGACTCTGGCAACCCGATGACGCGCTCGATCGTGCGCAGCCGCCGGGACTGCTCGGCCGTGCGTTGCGCCGCCGGCACGCCAACACCCAGGCAATCCTTGACACGCGCCGCGAGTAGTTCGGGCGTCATTGGCGACCCCACCGGCAGGCCGATTCCGAGTGGGTACTGCGGTTCTGTGGGTAAGGGGTGGTTCTGGCACAGGTACTGGTACACGACACGCAGGTCGAATCGAGGCTCATAGGTCCGCGTGCCACCGCCGATCATGCCGCTGGTCAGCAGCACGGCGTCGTAGGGCGAGCGCTCAGGGGCCGCGCGAGCGTACAACTCGCCGCCTTTGGCGGCCACGTTGGCGCCCCAGCTCTGGCCATGCAGGATGGTCCGCTTCGGCACTGCAATGTGTCGCACGAAGATCTGGCGCACACGCTCGGTGTCGGCCGCCGCCGCCTTCACCGCCGTTCCGCCGTCCACGTAGGTGGAACCGATCCACGCAAAGCCGGCCCTGACCGTCACGGACCAGCGCGCCAGGTCGGCAGCGACCCGCTCACGTCGCGGTGGCTCCAGGTTCGGTCCACCGTGTGCGTGGACAACGAGGTGCCCGTTCCAGTCCTTGGGCAACGCA
>JANNQO010000077.1:0-2109 GCA_031400795.1 Rubrivivax sp.
ATCCGCTTTCGCATCGACGGCGTGCTGCACACGGTGTACCAGGTGCCGCTGACGGTGATGAGCGCGATGACCGCGCGCATCAAGCTTCTCGGCCGCATGGACGTGGTCGAAAAGCGCCGGCCGCTGGACGGCCGCATCAAGACACGGCGCCCGGCCATCAGCGAAGGCGGCGTCGAAAAGCCCGGCGGTGAAGTCGAGATGCGCCTGTCGACATTGCCCACCGCCTTCGGCGAGAAGATGGTGATGCGCATCTTCGACCCCGAGACCGTGGTCAAGGGCCTGCCGGCGCTGGGCTTCGGCGAACACGAGAGCAAGGGCTGGCAGGAGCTGATCGCGCGCCCGCACGGCATCATCCTGGTCACCGGCCCCACCGGCAGCGGCAAGACGACGACGCTGTACTCGACGCTGAAGGCCTTGGCCACCGACGAAGTCAACGTCTGCACGATCGAGGACCCGATCGAGATGATCGAGCCGGCCTTCAACCAGACGCAGGTGCAACCGGCGCTGGACATGGGCTTCGCCGAGGGCCTGCGCGCGCTGATGCGGCAGGACCCGGACATCATCATGGTCGGCGAGATCCGCGACCTGGCCACAGCCGAGATGGCGATCCAGGCGGCACTCACCGGCCACCTCGTCTTCAGCACCCTGCACACCAACGATTCGGCCAGCGCGATCACGCGGCTGGCCGACCTGGGCGTGCCCACGTACCTGATCGCTGCCACGGTAGTGGGCGTGCTCGCGCAGCGGCTGGCGCGCACGCTGTGCAGCAACTGCAAAGTGCGCGACGAAGCGACCACGCGCGAAACCCTCGATCAGATGGCCGCGCCGTGGCGGCTTTCGGGCGGCGTGCGGCCGTACAAACCCGTGGGTTGCCTGGAATGCCGACACACCGGCTACCGCGGGCGCGCCGGCCTGTACGAACTGCTGCTGATGAGCGACCTGGCGCGCGCGGCGGTGCACCCGGCGGCAGACGCCGACAGTTTGCGCCGCCAGGCCGTGAAAGACGGCATGCGCCCGCTGCGGCTGGCCGGCGCGATGAAGGTCGCCGAGGGCGTGACGACGATCGAGGAAGTGCTGCGCAGCACGCCCGGACTGTAGGTCTGCAGCTCCCACGCGCTGAGCCGCCTTACGTGGAAACCACAGAGGGCGCACAAATACCCCTGCCTAGAATGGGCTTGGTGGACCTGTATCCACAACCGGCAGGAGACAGCGTGAAGATCAAGAGCCAGAAAGACTTCTGGTCGGGGCTGATGTTCGTCGTGCTGGGCGTTGCTTTCGCCTGGGGCGCCACGGCCTACAGCTTCGGCTCCTCGGCACGGCCGGGGCCGGGCTACTTCCCGTTCGGGCTGGGCGTGCTGCTTGCCATTCTCGGCGCGGTCGTGCTGTTCACCGCGCTGACCATCGAAGTCGAGGCGGGTGACCCGATCGGTGCCTGGGGCTGGAAGCCGCTGATCGTGATCACTGCAGCGGTGGTGATCATGGGCGTGATCCTGCCGCGGCTGGGGCTGATCGTCTCGCTGCCGATCCTGGTGCTGGTGGCGGCCTGGGCCGGCGACGAGTTCCACTGGAAGGACGCTGTCATCAACGCCATCATCCTCACCGCCGGCAGTTGGTTCATCTTCATTTACGGACTGAAGCTCACGATTCCCGTGTGGCCGACTTTCCTGGGCAGCTGAGGAGCCACGCATGGACCTGCTCAACAACCTCGCGCTCGGCTTCAGTGTCGCGTTCACGCTGCAGAACCTGCTCTATGCCTTCGGCGGTGCGCTGCTGGGCACGCTGATCGGCGTGCTGCCCGGCCTGGGCCCGGTGGCCACCATCGCGATGCTGCTGCCGTCGATCTACGCGCTGGACGCGACACCCGCGCTGATCATGCTCGCCGGCATCTACTACGGCGCGCAGTACGGCGGCTCGACCACCGCGATCCTGATCAACGTGCCGGGTGAATCGAGTTCGGTGGTCACCGCCATCGACGGCTACCAGATGGCGCGCCAGGGCCGTGCCGGCGCCGCGCTGGCGGCTGCGGGCCTGGGCTCGTTCTTCGCCGGCACGGTGGGCACGATGATCATCGCGGCCTTCGCGCCGCCGCTCACCGAACTGGCCTTCAAG
>JANNQO010000078.1:0-16403 GCA_031400795.1 Rubrivivax sp.
GTGCGGTGCTGGGCGACATGCGCCCCAGCGACACGCTCACGGCGACACTGCCGCTGTTTCACGTGGGCGGCACGATCTTCTGTGGCCTGAGCCCCTTCATGGCCGGTGCGGGCCTGCTGGTGATGTCGCCGGGCGGCTTGCGCACGCCAGCCATGGTTCAGGGGTTCTGGCGGCTGGTGGCGCAGCACGGCGCCACGCTGGTGGGGGCTGTGCCGACGTCGGTGGGCGCTGTCCTCGACGTGCCGCTGGACGGCGCGGACATCAGTGCGGTGCGGGCCGGTTTCTGCGGCGCAGCCCTGCTGCCGCCGGCGGTGGGCGAGCGCTTTCGCCAGGTCACCGGGCGCGGTCTTTTCGAGGTCTACGGCATGACCGAGGCTTCAGGCCTGATCGCCATCGACCCTGTCGCCGGTGCCGGTGGCATCGGCTCGGTGGGCTGGGCGCTGCCATACACGCGGGTCGAGGTGCGCCGCCTCAGCGCCGACGGGCAGCTGGGCGACCGGTGCGCAGCGGGCGAAGTCGGGGTCATCACCGTGCACGGCCCGACCGTGTCGCCCGGCCATCGCAACCCGGAACACAGTGCCGGTGTGATCGAAGGCGGCGTCCTCAATTCCGGCGACCTGGGTTACACCGACGACTTCGGCCGCGTCCACATTGCCGGCCGCTCGAAGGACCTGATCATCCGCAGCGGCCACAACATCGACCCGCTGATGATCGAGAACGCGATGGCCACGCACCCCGCCGTGGCGCTGGCCGCCGCGGTGGGCATGCCCGACAGCTACGCCGGTGAACTGCCGGTCTGTTATGTGGCGCTGCGGCCGGGCGCCATTGCCGGCGAAGATGAACTGCACGACCATGCCCGGCAATCGATCGGCGAGCGTCCGGCATGGCCGAATCAGATCCACATCATCGATGCGATCCCGCTGACATCGGTGGGCAAGATCTACAAGCCGCAACTGCGCTGCGATGCGGCCGCACGCCTGGTGCGACAGGTCGTCGGCAAGCAACTCGATCTTCCTGAAGCGCAGGTCAGCGTCGACGAAGGCGGCCGGCGCGGCATGCGCGTCCGCGTGACCCTGCCCGAATCAGCACGCGATCGTGTCCCGGCCGTCGAGCAGGCGCTGGAGGCTTACCTGTTCGAAACCGTGGTCAAGGTCGCCTGAGAGCGCCCCCAGGCAGACGCAGCTGCAAGCAACAGCTCATCAACCAGGAGAAGAAAGTGCCCATTGCAGTCGGAGTGCTCGCCTTCTACGGTGCTTTGGTGGTCTGGATCGGCCTGCTGCTGCTGGGCCTGAAACGACGCGCCTACGGCCCTTTCCTGGTCTTCGGTGTGGCCTTGCTGGTGGCACTGAACGTGCGCTACGCGATCGACGGCGTAAGCCCGTCGATTGCTTTTTTCATCGGCATCTACGACGTTCTTCACAACCTCGGTGTCAGCGACGCCGCAACGACCGCCGCGCTCGCCACCTGCCCCGACAACCAATGCTCGGTCTGGGGCGACCGCTACCCGTCCCATCCCTCGTGGGGCGTGGCGTTCTACGAACGCTTTTCGCCAGGCACTGCGCTGCGCACGAACCTGCTCTACGGGCATATCTTCTTCAACTCGCTGGCCTTTGTGCTGATGACGGTGCAGCTGTTCCGCCCCGGCAACGGCAGCCATCGCAAGCAGCATCGCGTGCTCGGTTATGCGTCCATCGTCTCGTTGACGATCGGCGTGGCCTGCGCTTGCGTGCTGGCCTCCGAACATGGTTCGGTGACGCACTACGGCGGCAATCTGTCGGTACTGGGTTTCTGGTTCATGGCCGCTTGTGTCTACGCCTGCGCGGTGATGGGCATCGTCAGCGTCCGCCGGCGCGACTTCGACGCGCACCGCACCTGGATGATTCGCTACGCCGGATCGATGTGGGGCGCGTTCTGGCTGTTTCGGGTGATGGAGTTCGTGCTCGGCCCCCTGCTGCGCAACCACGACTCGGCCTCGCTGCTGATCTGCATCTGGTTCTCGGCGCCCCTGGGCATCGTGCTGGCTGAAGTCATCCGCAGGCGCGCCGCACGCAGCGCGGCTGCGCTGGCGCGAGATCAGGGCTTGTTGGGCCCTGCCGGCGCGCGCTGACCGCGCGCTCTGCCGCTGCTGACGCCGCCGCGCTGGCCTGGCGCACCGACCGCATGGCGTGGGGGGCGTCGTGGGGGCGTGACCTTGTGCGGCTCGCTCGCGACATGGGTGTCGATGTCGATCGGCCAGCGCCAACGCCGGCTGAATCTGTGCTCACCGCTTGCGCAGGATCACCACGTTGTGCCGCGCCGTCGGCTCACCGAGATCGGCGGCGCGCTGCCACAGCTGCTCGGCCTGGCGCAGATCCTTCGGCACGCCCAGGCCTTGCGCATGCAGGCTCGCCAGCGCCGACAAGGCCAGCGGCTGGCGCTGTTCGGCCAGCGCTTGCAGCAACGTGACGAGCTGCGCCAGGTCGCGCCGGCGCCAGGCCTCGGCGGCAGCGGGCGAGAGGGGCTCCAGCCGCTCCAGCGCGCCGTGGTCCAGCGCATCCGCGGCAGGTGCCGATCGCATGCTGGCCTGCGGTGATTCAGCCTGGCGCTGCTGCACCACCACCGTGATCGCCACCGCGCCGACGAAGCCGGCCACGGCCAGTGCCGGCATCATGCCGAACCAACGCCGCCACGCCGGCGCGGGCGGGGCCGCCGCCACAGGCAAAGCCTGGCGCAGCGCCGGCGCGTGCTGCACCAGATCGACCAGCTCGCGGCGGCACATCGGGCACAGGGTGGTGTGCGCCTCCACCGCAGCGCGCTGCGGCGCGGCCAGACGGCCGTCGACATAGGACTGCATCGGCTCGAACGCCAGATGCGCGCCCGACTGCACGACGCGGCGCAGCACGGCGCGGTCGCGGTGCGCGTCGCTCGATACAGCAAGCTGCACTCGGCAATCGGCGCAGCCGAGCAGGTGCTGGTCAATGCGCAGCATCGCCGCCGGGGGCAGGCGGCGTTGCCGAAAGTCTTGCAGTTCGCGGGATTCGGGGTGAGCGCTCATGACGGTCTCCTGCACCGCTGGAGACGCAGACGCCTGCGCCACATTACCGCGCCCGGCGAAACGACCGCGCTGCCGTTCACGCCGGGCCCCCGGCACCGTGCCGCCCAACCAGCCGCGCCAGTTCGCGCAGCGCCAGCATGCGGCGGTTGATGACCTGCTGGGGCTCCAGGCCGAGCAGGCGGCCAATCAAGGCGTCGGCCAGCGGCAGATGCCGCCACAGCATGCAAAACAACTCGCGCGAACTGCCGCAGCGCTCGATCTCGAAGCGTTCGCCGGCGTCCAGATCGAGCGCGGCCAGCGCCTGCCGGACCTGTTCGGCCGTCAGCGCCAGCGCGGCTTCGATGTCGGCGAGCGTGGCCACCCCATGCATCACGAACACCTCCAGGTCGGCGCGCGTCTTGCCCGGGCCCGGCAGGTTGAGCAGGTAGGCGCGGCGGTGGTCGGGCTTCAGCGCCAGAACCGCGCCCCACAGCTGGCGCAGCAGGCCGCGCGTTTCGGCCAGCGCCTCGGGCTGGCGGTAGGTGTCGTCGGCGATGTCCAGCCCCGGCGCGTCGTCGTCGTCGTGATCGTCCAGCGACTCGGTCCGGTCTTCGCGCAGGCCGATCAGCTCGGCGCACAGCGCCACCAGGTCGTCCACCGCCACCGGCACGGCGAAGTGGTCGAGCAGCGCGCCGAGCAGGCGGTCCCACTCGGCGGCGCCGAACTGGTCCATCGCCTTGGGCGGCACGCTGCCGCGCGGCAGGCTCCGGCGGCCGTCGCGCAGAGCTGCCACCGGGTCGGCACCCGCCGGCGTCAACGCGCGCAGCTGCCAGCCATGGCGCCCGGCCAGCGGTTCGCCGTCGGCACCGTTCCACAGCGCGTAGGCGCGCTGGTGCTCGAGGAAGTAGCGCAGCCGGTTCTTCAGGCTGCTGCGTTGCGGGTATTTGCGGCGCAGGTGGTCCGACCAGGCGTTGTGCGCGATCGTTGCGGCATAGGCCTTCAGGTCGGCCACCGGCGCGCCGGCATCGGTGGCGATGCGCTCCCACAGCCGCGCCAGCACGTCCTGCATCAGCTCCAGCGCGTCGGCGTTGTCGTGGCGGTTGTCGTCGGCCGCCAGGCTCATGCCCGACTTGCGCTGCAGGATGGCACGCACCATCGGCGCCATGGTTTCGAGCAGGCCATGGCGGTCCGGTGCGGGCATGAGGCCATCATGTCGCCCGTTAGCCGTGTTGGCAACCGCGTTGCCGAGCATGGCCGGACGCGCCGGCAGGCATAGACTTCGGCCCAGGAGTTCCCCACACAACAAGCGCCGCGCAGCCGAGTTCCGCGACGGCCCGCCCGATGTCCGCCTTGCCACGCGCCACCGCCGACGTGACGACATTGACCGCCTGGCGTGTGCTGGGCAGTTCGGTGCGCGGCGCGTCGCACGAGCGCGACGGGCTTCCGAATCAGGACGCGATGCTGCTGGACACCGCCGCCGCACGGCGTGGCCGGGCCTGGCTGGCGGTGGCCGACGGGCACGGCGGTGCGCGCCACTTCCGCAGCGCCGTGGGTGCGCGGCTGGCGGTGGCGGCGGCGCGCGACGTGATGCTGGCGATGGTGCCGGAGTTCGAACACGCCGACAGCGGCGTGCGCGCCGAGCTGGCCAGCGGGGCGGCGCCCAGGCGCATCGTTGCGCGCTGGGCCGAGCTGGCACGCGCCGAACTGGCGGTGCGCCCGATCACGCAGGACGAATGGCGCCGGCTGCAAGCCGCCGAGGGCCCCGACGGTGTGGCCCAGGTGCACGACAATTCGCTGCTGGCCTACGGCAGCACGCTGCTTTTCGCGCTGGCGCTGCCCGGCGGCCTGGTGCTCGGGCAGATCGGCGACGGTGATCTGATCACCGTGGAGGCCGACGGCAGCGCACGCCGCCCGGTGCCGCCCGACGATCGTCTGGCCGGCCGCTACACCACCTCGATCTGCCATCCAGGCGCGGAGAACGACTTCCGCTGCGTGGTGCGCGAAGGCGCTTCGGCGCGGCCGGCGCTGCTGCTGCTGGCCACCGACGGCTACGCGAATTCGTTTCGCGACAGCGCCGACGTGCTGGAGATGGCGCGCGCCTTCGTCGCCTGGCTGCAGCGCCAGGGCCCGGCCTCGGCCGAGGCGCATTTGCCGGCGATCCTCGAGCATGCCTCGCGCAACGGCAGCGGCGACGACATCACGCTGGCGCTGCTGGTGGGCGATCTGTCGGCAGTGCCGGTGTCGGCGCAAGCCGGCCAGTTGCTCGCCAGCTTCGGTCGCGGTGCACGCTGGACCTCGCGGCGTGTGCTGCGCGGCCTGGTGTGGGGCTTCGTGCTGGTGGTGGCGGCGGGCCTGGTCTGGATGCGCTGGTCGGGTTGACCCGGACTACGGCGCGGCCAGTGCCATCATGAGAACGGCGCGCGTTTGCAGCGCAACCGCCTCGTCGCGTTCGCCGCAGCGGTCGAAGACATCGCTGGCGCGCAGCAGCACCACCACCTCCCAGGCCGGGCAGGCAACATGCTCGGACAGGCGGGCCGCTTCGCCGGCATGGGTCAGCGCGCGGCGCCGCGCACCAGCCTTGTTGCGTTCGGCGCTGCGTTCTGCATCCAACGCGGCCATCTCGGCTGCTTCACAGTGCAAGGCCACGCGTGCATCGCAGCCCCCCGCCAGCCAGGCCCAGCGCAGCGCTTCTTCGAGATGTGCCTCGGCGGTGCCCCAGGCTTGTTCGCCGGCCCAGCATCGCGCCAATGCCGTCAAGGCATCGATGACTTCATGCGTCCGGCCCGCCGAGCGCGCTGCGACCAGGCGGGACTGAGCATCTGACAGGGACGGGCGGGCGGGCATTCGTCGAGGCGGGGTGGTGCGCCGCGAATGCTAGGCATCCGCGTCGGCCTTGACTTCCCCCGGATCGCGGGATCGCAGCGCCTAGGGTCAACCACTAGGTCACGCTGCATGGGCCTGCGTGGTGGCGCAACGCAAAATCCCAGATGGTCCGCGATGCCTTGACGTCGCTTGCTTCGAGGAGTTCTCATGCGTCGATCGTTGCCCTTTCGTCACCTTGCCCTGGTCTTGTTGCTGGCGCTGCCGGCCTGGGCCGCGGCGCAGGTCGTGATCACGCTATCGTCGTGGGTGCCGCCTTCGCACACGCTCACCGAGGCGCAGAAGGACTGGTGTGCGCAGCTCGAGCAGAAGGTGCCGGGCAAGGTGCGCTGCAACTCGCTGCCACGCGCCGTCAGCGCGCCGCCGGCGACCTTCGATGCGGTACGCAACGGCCTGGCCGACCTGTCGTTCACCGTGCACGGCTACACGCCCGGGCGCTTCGTCACCACGCAGTTCGCCGAGGTGCCCTTCCTTGGCGATTCGGCCGAGGCCACGTCGGTGGCTTTCCAGCGCATCTACACCCGCCAGCCGGTGATCGCCGACGAACACAAGGGCGTGAAGGTGCTGGCGGTGTTCACGCATGGCCCGGGCATCGTTTTCAACACCAAGCGGCCGATCGCCAAGGTCGACGACCTGTCGGGGCTGAAGTTCCGCATCGGCGGCGGCATGGTCAACGAGCTTTCCAAGTCGCTGGGCATGAACGTCACGCTGAAGCCGGCCACCGAAAGCTACGAGCTGCTCTCCACCGGCGTGATGGATGGCACCTTGTTCCCCGCCGAATCGGTGGAGGGTTTCAAGATCGACAAGGTCATCAAACACGCCACGCTCTTCCCCGGCGGCCTGTACAACACCAGCTTCGTCTTCATCATGAACCAGGCCAAGTACGACGCGCTGCCGGCCGACGTGAAGCAGGCGGTGGACGAACTGTCCGGTGAGTACGCAGCGCGCTTGTTCGGCCGCGGCTGGGACAAGGTGGACCGGCGCGGCATGGCCTTCATGCAGGCCGCCGGCGTGCAGTTCACCAAGGCCGACCCGGCGTTCGTGAAAGCCGTGGAGGCGAGGACCGCGCCGACCGTCGATGCCTGGGTCAAGGCCGCCGAAGCCAAGGGCATGAAGGACGCACGCAAGGTGCTCGGCGAGTTCCGCGCCGAGATCAAGAAGCTGCAGTAGAGGCTCTTGAGGAAACCGCTCGCCGCGCTGTGCGGCACGATCGCCGCGCTGGCGCTGTTCGCCATCATGGCGCTGACGCTGGTCGATGTCAGCGGGCGCAAGCTGATCTCGACCTCGCTGCCCGGCGCGCTCGAGGTTACCGAGCTGCTGATGGTGGCGGTGATCTTCGCCGGTCTGCCGCTGGTCTCGCTGCAAGGCGAGCATGTGATCTTCGATTCGCTGGACCGCCTGCTGCCGGCTTGGCTGCGCCGCGTGCAGCAGGCGCTGGTGAACCTGCTGTGCGCTGCGGCGCTGGCCGGCTTGGCCTGGCTGATGTGGAGCAAGGCCGGCCAGATGGCCGATTTCGGTGACACCACGGCGCAGCTCAAGCTGTCGTTGTCGCCTTTCGTTCGCGTGATGAGCGTGTTGATCGCGGTCACGGCGGCGATGCATGTGCTGCTCATCGTGCGGCCGGCGCCGGCGCATCACCCCGGAACCGAGACCGGCGCCACATGACGGAAGCATTGGCGGGCTTCGGCTGCGTGTTTCTACTCGCGCTGCTGCGTGTGCCGCTGGCCTTCGCGATGGGGCTGGTGGGTTTCGCCGGCCTGGGCCTGCTGCGCGGCTGGTCGCCGACGATGGCCAACGCGGCGCAGGTGGTCTACGACACCGGCTTCGCGTACACGCTGTCGGTGGTGCCTCTCTTCATCCTGATGGGCAACTTCGTCGCGCGCGCGGGCCTGGCGCACGAACTCTTTCGCGCCGCTTATGCGTTCATCGGCCACCTGCGCGGCGGCCTGGCGCATGCCACGGTGGTCGCTTGCGCGGGTTTCGGCGCGATCTGCGGCTCGTCGATCGCCACCGCGGCAACGATGAGCAAGGTGGCCTACCCGCGGATGAAGAAGCTCGGGTATGCCGATCATTTGTCGACTGGCGTCATCGCCGCCGGCGGCACGCTCGGGATCATGATCCCACCGTCGACGATCATGGTCATCTACGGCATCGTCACCGAGACCAACATCGGCAAGCTGTTCGCCGCCGGCGTGCTGCCCGGGCTGATGTGCGCGGGCTTTCTGATGGCCGGTGTGGCCTGGACATGCTGGCGCGACCCCACCGCCGGCCCGGCCGGCGAGCGCAGCACGTGGCCCGAGCGCTGGCAGGCGCTGGCCGACATCTGGGGCGTCGTGCTGCTCGTCATCGTCGTGCTCGGCGGCATCTACGGCGGTGTCTTCACGGCCACCGAAGGCGCGGGCATCGGCGCGTCGGGTGCTTTCTTCTTCGCGCTGCTGCGCGGGGCGCTGACGCTGAAGGTGCTGTTCGAGGTGCTGGTGGAAAGCGCGCGCACCACCGCGATGCTGTTCACGATCCTGATCGCGGCGATGCTGTTTTCCAGCTTCGTCAACTTCACCACCATGCCCGGCGACCTGAAGGACTGGATCCTGCAGCTGGGCCTGTCGCCGCTGATGGTGGTGGGAGCGATGATGGTGATCTACGTCATCCTGGGCACCATCATGGAAGAGCTGTCGATGGTGCTGCTGACCATCCCCGTCTTCTTTCCGATCGTCACCGGCCTGGGTTTCGACCCGGTTTGGTTCGGCGTGCTGATCGTGCTGGTGGTGCAGATCGGCCTCATCTCGCCGCCGGTGGGCATGAACCTGTTCGTGCTCAACGCGCTGTTGCCCGGTGTCTCGCTGGCGCAGATCTTTCGCGGTGTGTGGCTGTTCGTGCTGATGCTGGTGCTTGCGCTGGTGGTGGTGCTCGAGGTGCAGCCGCTGTCGATGTGGCTGCCCTCCTTCATGCGATGAAGCCGCTGCTGCTGCGCGACGTGACCTTGCCCGATGGACGCGCGGGTGTCGACGTGCTGTGTGTCGGCGGGCGCATCGCCGCGCTCGGGCCGGCGTTGCTGGCGCCGCCCGACGCGGACGTGATCCACGGTGAGGGCTGGCTGCTGTCGCCGCCTTTCGTCGACGCTCATTTCCACATGGACGCGACGCTCAGCTACGGCCTGCCGCGCGTCAACGCGAGCGGCACGCTGCTCGAAGGCATCGCGCTGTGGGGCGAGCTGAAGCCGCTGCTCACCGCCGAGGCGCTGATCGAACGCGCTCTGGACTACTGCGACTGGGCGGTGGCGCAGGGGCTGCTCGCCATCCGATCGCATGTCGATGTCTGTGATGAGCGTTTGCTCGCCGTGGACGCCTTGCTCGAAGTGAAGCAGCGCGTGGCACCTTATCTCGAACTGCAACTGGTGGCTTTTCCGCAAGACGGGCTGTTGCGCTCGCCCGGCGCCTTGAACAAGCTCGTCCGCGCGCTGGACCGCGGCGTCGACGTGGTCGGCGGCATTCCGCATTTCGAACGCACCATGGCCGACGGTGCCGAAAGCGTGCGCCTGCTGTGCGAGCTGGCCGCCGAGCGCGGTCTGCGCGTGGACCTGCATTGCGACGAGAGCGACGACCCGCTGTCGCGGCATGTCGAGACGCTGGCCTTTCACACCCATCGCCTGGGCCTGCACGGCCGCGTCACCGGCTCGCACCTCACGTCCATGCACTCGATGGACAACTACTACGTCAGCAAGCTGCTGCCGCTGATGCGCGAAGCGGGCTTGAACGCGATCGCCAACCCGCTGATCAACATCACGCTGCAAGGCCGCCACGACAGCTACCCGAAGCGTCGCGGCATGACGCGCGTGCCGGAGATGCTGGAGGCCGGCATCACGGTCGGCTTCGGCCACGACTGCGTCATGGACCCCTGGTATGCGCTCGGCAGCGCCGACATGCTGGAAGTGGCCGCGATGGGGCTGCATGTCGCGCAGATGACCTCGCAGCAGGGCATGCGCGCCTGCTTCGACGCGGTGACGGTGAACAATGCGCGCATCCTCGGCCTCGAGGGCTACGGCCTGGACATCGGCTGCCGCGCGAGTTTCGTGCTGCTGCAGGCGCGCTCGCCGATCGAAGCGATCCGTTTGCGTGCGCAACGCCTCCTGGTGGTGCGCGACGCGCGGGTGCTGTCGCGCGGCACGCCGCGCCAGGCGCAGCTGGCGCTGCCCGGCCGCCCGGCGCACGTGGATTTCACGCGACAGCCTTGAGCGCAGCGGGCCTTTGCGTCGGGGGCCCGTCGATAGAATGCCTCGAGGCTACGGACAAAGACGCACATCCATGAAATTGATCGGCGCACTCACCAGTCCCTACGTGCGCAAGGTGCGTGTGGTGATGGCGGAGAAGAAGCTCGACTTCCAGTTCGAGCTGGAGGACGTGTGGGCCGGCGACGCGATGCTCGAATCCAACCCGCTGGGCAAGGTGCCTTGCCTGGTGATGGAAGGCGGCGAAGCGGTGTTCGATTCGCGTGTCATCGTCGAGGTGCTCGACACGCTCTCGCCGGTGGGCAAGCTGATCCCGCCGTCGGGCCGCGAGCGCACCGAAGTGCGCACCTGGGAAGCACTCGCCGATGGCGTGCTCGACGCGGCCATCCTGGCGCGGCTGGAAGCCAACTGGGCCGGCCGCAGCGACGCGCAGCGCTGCCCGGCCTGGATCGACCGCCAGATGTCGCGTGTGGACGCGGCGCTGAAGGCGATGAGCCAGGGCCTGGCCGAGAAGCCCTGGTGCGCCGGCAACCACCTCACGCTGGCCGACATCGCGGTCGGCTGCGCCCTCGGCTACCTCGACTTCCGCTTCCCGCACATCGACTGGCGCACGGCGCACCCGAATCTGCATCGGCTGCACGACAAGCTCGTGACCCGGCCGAGCTTCGTCGACACGGCGCCGCCTAAAGTTTGAGTCGACGGGCTCGCTGCCTCCCCCTGCCAAGGGGAAGGAGCGAATACCGTCAGCCGCCGCGACCCGCGTGCACGGGCAAGAAACTGTCGCTGCGCGCGGGCAAGAAGCTGTCGCTGCGCGACAGGGGCCAGTACAGCCTGAACACGTTGTGCGGCCAGTCGGCGCGGCCTTCGATGGCGTCGAGCAGCGCGCCGGGTTTGACCAGCGGAAGCAGGTTGGCCAAGAGGCGCACGTCGCTGCCCGAGGTGCGGCGCACGATGTGCGAGGGCGTGATCTGGTTCGGGTGCTCGAGCCCCGCGGCCTGCACCAGCTCCTTCAGCGCCAGCAGCGTGTGCTCGTGGAAGCGGTAGACGCGTTCGGTCTTGTCGGGCACGACGATGGCGCGCTGGCGCACCGGGTCTTGTGTCGTCACGCCGGTCGGGCAGGCGCCGGTGTGGCAGGTCTGTGCCTGGATGCAACCGAGGGCGAACATGAAGCCGCGTGCCGCATTGCACCAGTCGGCCCCCAGCGCCATCATTCGCACGATGTCGAAGGCGCCCACCACCTTGCCGGCGGCGCCGAGCTTGATCCGATGCCGCAGGTTCAGCCCAACCAGCGAGTTGTGCACGAGCAAGAGGCCCTCTTGCAGCGGCGCGCCGACATGGTCGGTGAACTCCAGCGGCGCAGCGCCGGTGCCACCCTCGGCGCCGTCAACGACGATGAAGTCGGGCAGCAGGTTCGTCTGGAGCATCGCCTTGCAGATTCCGAACCATTCCCAGGGGTGGCCGATGCAGAGCTTGAAACCGGTCGGCTTGCCGCCGGAAAGCTGGCGCAGCCGTTCGATGAACTGCAGCATCTCCACCGGCGTGGCGAAAGCGCTGTGGCGCGACGGGCTCACACAATCCACGCCTGCGGGCACGCCGCGCGCGGCGGCGATTTCGCGCGAAACCTTCGGCCCCGGCAGCACGCCGCCGTGGCCAGGCTTTGCGCCCTGGCTGAGCTTCAGCTCGATCATCTTCACTTGCGGTGACGTGGCGTTTTCGGTGAAGCGCTCGGCGTTGAAGCTGCCGTCGTCGCTGCGGCAGCCGAAGTAGCCCGAGCCGACCTCCCAGATCAGGTCGCCGCCATGCGTGCGGTGGTGCTGGCTGATCGAACCTTCACCGGTGTCGTGCGCGAAGCCGCCGCGCTTGGCACCGCCGTTCAGCGCCAGGATGGCGTTGGCCGAGAGCGCACCGAAGCTCATCGCCGAGATGTTGAAGATGCTGGCTTCGTAGGGCTGCGTGCAGCTGCTGCCGCCCGCACCCACGGTGACGCGGAAGTCGTGCGAGGCCAGCTCGGTGGCGGCGATCGAATGGTTGATCCACTCGTAACCCTCGCCCAGCACGTCCAGCTGCGTGCCGAACGGGCGCTTGTCCTGGTCGCCCTTGGAGCGCTGGTAGACCAGCGAGCGCTGCTGGCGCGAGAACGGCACCGCCTCGCGGTCGCTCTCGATGAAGTACTGGCGAATCTCGGGGCGGATGAATTCGAGCAGGAAGCGCAGGTGGCCGATGACCGGGTAGTTGCGCAGCACGGAGTGGCGCGTCTGGTGCGTGTCGCGCCAGCCCAGCCCGACCCCGAACAGGCAGACCAGCGCGACCCAGCCGCCGACTCCGAACGCGACCCACGAGAAAGTGAACAGCAGCAGACCCACGGCACACACCAGCCAGGCCGTGTAGCGCACTGGGAAATGACGGTCGAGCTTGTCCAGCCAGGCGTGCATGTGTGGGCGTCTCGTGAATGACGCGCGCGATCGTAGCGGGCGGCCCGCGCTGCGCCAGCGGCGGCTAACCCGCGGTGGCCGGCGCGAAGAAGGCGAGCAGAGCAGCGGCGGTTTCTTCGGGCTTGGCGCGACTCGCGGTCGTCTTCGCGGGCTCGCCGCCGATGCGCGCGTGCAGGCGGATGCCCGGCAGCGCGATATCGCGCGCTTCGAAGCCCGGGAACCAGTCGCTGTCCATGATGTGCCGTCGTTATACTCGCCGCCCTCCAGCGCCGATTTGCAACAGCTTGCGGGCGCTTTATCAAATGCCGCTAAACGTATGGCCTCGATCGGCACGATCTCACCCCAGCAGATGACCTTCGCCGAACCGCTGCCGCTGCGCAGTGGAGCGAGCCTGGCCGACTACACGCTCGTCTACGAAACCTACGGCGCGCTGAACGCGCAGCGCAGCAACGCCGTGCTGGTGTGCCACGCGCTGAACGCGAGCCACCATGTTGCCGGCCTCGACGCACAGGGCAGTGCTGGCTGGTGGGACAACATGGTCGGCCCCGGCAAACCGCTGGACACGAACCGTTTCTTCGTCATCGGTGTGAATAACCTCGGCTCGTGTTTCGGTTCGACCGGCCCGATGCACTTGAACCCGGCAACCCGGCGTGCCTGGGGCGCGGACTTCCCGGTCGTCACGGTCGAAGACTGGGTCGATGCGCAGGCGCGGCTCATGACGCGTCTGGGCATCGAGCGCCTGGCCGCGGTGATGGGGGGCAGCCTGGGCGGCATGCAGGCGCTGGCCTGGACGCTGCGCCACCCGAAGCGTGTGCGGTTTTGCATCGCAGTGGCCACGGCGCCCAACCTGTCGGCGCAGAACATCGCCTTCAACGAGGTGGCGCGCCGCGCCATCATCACCGACCCCGAGTTCCACGGCGGCCACTTCTACGAGCACGGCGTGCTGCCGCAGCGCGGGCTGCGCGTGGCGCGCGCATGATCGGCCACATCACCTATCTCTCCGACGACGGTATGGAGCAGAAGTTCGGCAGAGGGCTGCGCAACGGTGAGCTGGGCTACTCCACCCAGGACATCGAGTTCCAGATCGAGAGTTACCTGCGCCACCAGGCCGACAAGTTCAGCGAGTACTTCGACGCCAACACCTATTTGCTGATCACTCGCGCGCTGGACTACTTCGACCCGGCGCGCGAGCACGGCGGCGACCTCGCGGCGGCCTTCGCTGGCGCGCGCGAACAAGCTTTCATGCTGGTGAGCTTCACCACCGATTGGCGCTTTTCGCCGGCGCGTTCGCGCGAGATCGTGAAGGCTCTGGTCGACAACCGAATCGCCGTGAATTACGCGGAGATCGAGGCGCCTCACGGCCACGATGCGTTCCTGCTCGACGATGCGCGCTACCACGGTGTGATGCGGGCCGCGTTCGAGCGGGTGGCCAGCGATGTCTGAGCGGCGCGACCTGGAGATCATCGCTGGCCTGGTGCCCGCCGGCAGCCGCGTGCTCGACCTCGGCTGCGGCACCGGTGAGCTGCTGGCGCACCTGCAGCGGCACAAGGGCTGCAGCGGCTACGGCATCGAGATCGACGACGGCAACGTGCTGGCCAGCCTGAAGCGCGGCGTCAACGTGATCCAACTCAACCTCGAAGAAGGGCTGGCCCTCTTCGACGACGCGAGTTTCGACGTGGTGCTGCAACTCGACACCTTGCAGCACCTGCGCAACACCGAGCGCATGCTGCGCGAAACGGCGCGCGTCGGCCGCATCGGCATCGTCAGTTTCCCCAACTTCGCGCATTGGCCGAACCGCGTGCGCGTGGCCAGCGGGCGCATGCCGGTGACCAAGGCGCTGCCCTACGAGTGGTACGACACGCCCAACATCCGCGTCGGCACTTTCGCCGATTTCGAGGTGCTGGCACGCAAGACCGGCCTGGCGGTGACCGACAGCTTCGGCCTGCACAACGGCCGGATGTTGCGCCGCTGGCCGAATCTCTGCGCCAGCGTGGCGGTGTTCCGTTTCGAGCGCGGCTTCGTGAGATGAACGATATCGACGCGGCGCGCGCCGCGTTCCTGGCCGGTGTCGCGGCGTTCGAAGAAGGTCAGCTCGAAGTTGCCGAAGCCCATTTCGAAGCCAGCCTGGCAGCACAACCCGGCCGCCCTTCGACGCTGGCGAATCTCGGTGTCGTGCGCTTGCGTCTGGGCCGCCCGGCGCAGGCGCTGGCAGCCCTGGATGCGGTCCTCGCACAACAGCGCGACAGCCACGACGCGTTGTTGCACCGCGGCCTGGCGCTGGCCGAACTCGGCCGCCTGGACGAAAGCGTGCAAAGCCTCGACCGGCTGCTCGCGCTGGATCCGCGGCAAGCCTTCGCGTGGGGCCGCCGTGGCGCGATGCTGAAAGACCTGGGCCGCAGCGCCGAGGCCGCGCAGAGTCTCGCGCGCGCCATCGAGCTCGGCGACGACCCGGAGCTGAACCGCTTCCTGCTGGCGTCGATCGAAGGCGACGACGACATGCCGTCCACGCCACCGCAGCACTATGTCGAAGGGCTGTTCGACAGCTACGCCGCGAACTTTGACGAGCACCTCGAGCAGCTCGGCTACCGCGCGCCCGCGCAGCTGCTGGCGCTGCTGCCGCCGGGCGAGCGCTTCGGCGACGTGCTCGACCTCGGCTGCGGCAGCGGCCTGGCCGCACCGCTGTGGGCACCACGCTGCACAGCGCTGGATGGCGTCGATCTGTCCTCGCGCATGCTCGAACGCGCCGGCTCGCGTGGGCTGTACCGCAAGCTGCATCAGGCCGAAGCGGTGGCGCACCTGGCGCAGCTGCAGCCGCGCTACGCGTTGATCCTGGCCGCCGACATGTTCATCTACGTCGGCGCGCTGGAGGCGATGTTCGCGGCGGCGCGGCGCTCGCTCGGGCCCGGCGGCCGCCTCGTGTTCACGGCCGAAGAAGCGCCCGCCGGCCACGATCTGCTGCTGGCCACCAGCACCCGCTACCTGCACAGCGAGGCCTACCTGCGCCGCCTCGCCGGCGCCCAGGGATTCGAAGTCACCGCGTTGCAGCGCGCGCCGCTGCGCCGCGATCAGTGCTCTTGGATCGGTGGCCTCTTCGTGGTGCTCGTCAAGACCTGATCACAGGCTCGGCGAGGTCTACACTGACCGTCCTTCGCACCTCTGGAGTGGCCATGAACGCCCACCTTCGCCGCGCCGAGGCCGCCGCACTGGCTGCCTATTCCAACACCGCCTGGGACGAGCGCATCGTGCCCGCCCTCACGCACTACATCGAAGTGCCCGCGAAGAGCCCGATGTTCGATTCGTCGTGGGCCGAGCATGGCTTGCTCGACCGGGTCGTGCGCGATGCTGCGGCCTGGGTCGAAAGTCGCAGGCTGCCGGGACTGGAGCTCGAACTGCTGCGCCTGGAAGGCCGCACGCCGCTGATCTTCTTCGAGTGGCCGGCATCGGGAACGACCAGCACCGACACCGTGCTGCTCTACGGCCACCTCGACAAGCAGCCCGAGTTCAACGGCTGGCGCAGCGATCTCGGCCCCTGGACGCCGAAGTATCAAGACGGCCTGCTCTACGGCCGCGGCGGCGCCGACGACGGTTATGCGATCTACGCTTCGATCACCGCGCTGGAAGCCTTGCACGCACAAGGCCTGCCGCACCCACGCTGCGTCGGCGTGATCGAAAGCTGCGAAGAGAGCGGCTCGCCCGACTTGCCGGCGTATCTCTCAGCCCTGAAGCCGCGCCTGGGCAACGTCAGCCTGGTGGTCTGCCTGGACAGTGGCGCCGGCAACTACGACCAGCTCTGGCTTACCACCAGCCTGCGCGGCATGGTCAGCGGCGTGTTGAAGGTCGAGATCCTCACCGA
>JANNQO010000079.1:0-3620 GCA_031400795.1 Rubrivivax sp.
ACTGCACGTGGACACGACCGCCCATGGTCTGCACCACCATGGCCTCTTCGCTGGCCGTCGCCAGCGCCGTCTTGACCGGTGCTTGCGTCTCACCCATCGGGTGTGTTTGTCAGACCCGCTCAAGTGCCCGCCAGCGTTGAAGAAACCGGCTTGGCGGGCCGCTTAACTGCTGTTCTTAGGTTCACAGGAGAACGCCATGCGCCAGACCCCCTATGTTCCGCCCGTCGATGCTGCCTCTGGCAGCCCAGCTGCGCCGGCCAAGACCGGCCTTGCAGCACGAGCCACGATGACGATTGCATCGTCAACGCTTGCCTGCCTGGTCGGGCTGGTTCCGGGTGCGGCCCGTGCGGCAGCCGTGGACCTGAGCACCTGGACAGCCGAGTCGTATCCTGCCGTGGCCGGCTTCAGGCCGGGCGTCTGGACGGTGGCGCCGGGCGGGGCCTCGGTGCTCCAGTCGGTGAACGGTCAGCCGACGTTCTTCTACAGCGACTTCACGGCCTTCGGCACCAAGATCACCGGCAAGATCAGGTCCGGCGGTGGTGACAACGACTACATCGGCTTCGCGCTTGGCTTCAGGCCCGGCGACGCAACCAGCAGCGCCGCGGACTATCTGCTGGTCGACTGGAAGGCGGGCACCCAGTTCTTCGACTTCGGAAGTCCCTCGGCGTCACCTGGCGGCGTGGCGTTCTCGGGGCTGGCCGTGTCGCGGGTCAGCGGTATCCCTGACGCTGACGAGTTCTGGCAGCACGACAACCTGTCGGGCACCGGTGTCTCCAGCGGGCTCCAAGAACTCGCGCGGGGCACCACCCTGGGCAGCACCGGCTGGGTGCCCGGCACGGAATACGAATTCACCTTCGATTTCGGACCCAACGACCTGGAAATCTTCGTCAACGGCGTGAAGCAGCTCGACATCACAGGCGCGTTCAACAACGGGAGCATCGCCTTCTACAACTTCTCGCAGGCGGGCGTCCGCTACTCGGCGTTCGAGGTCGACCCCGGGACGTTCCCACCCCCCGTCCGTTCCCGAACCGGTGACGGCCGCGCTGCTCGTGGGCGCCCTCGCCGGTATGGGCTTCGTTCGCGTGCGCGGGCGCCGCCGCTTGTCATGACGCCGCTCGCTGGCGCGCCGGCTGCGGACGCACCACGCGTGATGCTGCTCAGCGTCTGGGCCGTGCCGGGCGTCGTGTGGCACGCGCGGCTGGTCGAGGCCGACGCCCGTGCACATGAGTTCAACAGCCCGTTCGAGCTGGCGCGCTTCCTGGCACAGGCCAACGCCTGGCCCCTGCGCGAAGCCCCTGCCGGTGGGCTGCGATGAGGGTTTGTTCGGAGTGGTCCGGATGTCGTGACGGGCCGGCGCATGGCGTCTGTTCCAGCACGACCCTGACGCAGGGCCACGAGGCAGCCACAAGCTGGCGCACGCTGGCGCAAGGCGCCGCGGCGCGTGGCGATACCGCGCTGGCCTTGCGCGGCTGGCTGCATGTGCGCGAGATCGAGCCCGACGCGGTGGATGCGATGTTCCAGATCGGCTGCTGCTACGCGCTGCTGGGCGACCGCAGCCGCGCCTGCCTGATTTTCGACGGCTTGATCGACCGCCCGGGCGTGACGCAGAAGATGCGCCACTGTGCCGAGCGGCTGCTGGTCTGGCTCGACCCGAACCCGCTTTGAATGGGCGGCCATGCATGCTCTTCACGTGGTTCTGGAGTCCATAGCAGGAGTGCCCGCGGCCGCCAAGCAGCGCGCGAACAGAGCGAACAGGCGCTCCCAGTGCCGCTCCGCCGCCGCCTGGTTGTAGATGCCCGCGCGCAGCGGAAACACGAAGCCGTGCTCGGCGCCCGGGTACCACTCGATGCGGTGCGCCGCGCCGCCGGTTTCGAGCGCGGCTTGCAGCTTCTGGATGTCCGCGGGTGGCGCCCATTTGTCGACCTCGGCGCAGGCGAAGTAACTCTCGCAGCGCACCGCCTGCACAACCCGGTGCGGTGAGTCGCTCGCGTCGGTGGCCATGTTCGCGCCGTGGATCGACGCGATGCACGCGAAGCGCTCGGGAAACGACGCCGCTGCCCAGACGACGAAGGGCCCGCTCATGCAATAGCCCACCGCGCCGATGCGCGTGGCATCGGCCCGCGGCTGCGCATCCACGAAGGCCAGCATCGCCTGCGTGTCGCATTCGGTGCTGCGCCGGTCGAGCGTGGCCATCAGCGAGAACATCTGCGCCATGGCAGGCTCGGTACGCTCCTTCAGCCAGAAGTCGCGCTCGCGGCGGTAGTACAGGTTCGGCAGCACGACGAAGTAGCCGACTGCGGCAAGGCGCCGCGCCATGTCGTGCAGCTCTTCGCGCTTGCCGGGGGCATCCATGTAGAACAGCAGCACCGGAAAGGGCCCGCCTTCTTCAGGGTGCACGACAAAGCTGTTCATCGCGCCGTCGGCGGTGGGGAGTTCAAGGTGGACTTCGATCATGGTTCAACCTTCGCGGAGGAGCCTCACTGTAAAGACCGCCCCGCTCATGCCGTCGTCGCGGTCCGCGGCGAGCAGCTCGCCGCCATAGCGCTCGACGATCGTGCGGCTGATCCACAGGCCCAGGCCGGTGCCGTCCTTCTTGCGCGTCACGAAGGGCTTGAAGAGCTCGGCGAGCAACTCCGGTCCGAGCCCGGGGCCTGTGTCGGTGACGATGATCTCCACTGTCTGCTCGCCCATGTCGCGCGTGGCCAGGCGCAGCTGGCCGCCGTCGGGCATCGCGTGGATGGCGTTGACGAGCAGGTTCACCAGCACCTGCTGCAGCTCGTTGCGGTTGATCGCGGGGCGCTGCTGGGCGTTCATCTCGCGCTGTACTTCTATGCGC
This sequence comes from Rubrivivax sp., assembly GCA_031400795.1. Taxonomy (GTDB): domain Bacteria; phylum Pseudomonadota; class Gammaproteobacteria; order Burkholderiales; family Burkholderiaceae_C; genus Rubrivivax. The sequence continues at coordinate 2,837 of JANNQO010000079.1, forward strand.
GACCTGGCCAGCGAATGACCGGCCAACAGCAGGCTGTTGGCGAGCACCGCGTTCACGTCCACCGCCTCGATGTAGCCGGCGTATTCCTTGGGCCGCGCGAACTGCAGCAGCTGCGTGACGATGAGCCGCATGCGCTCGACCTGCTCGTCGGCGAGCTTCAGTTCGGCACGCACCGCGGTGCCGGAATCGCCCAGCAGCTCGCGCACCAGGTCCAGGTTGCCCTGGATCACCGCGATCGGGTTGTTGATCTCGTGCGCGATGCTGGCGGTGAGCTGGCCCACCGCGGCGAGTTTTTCGCTGTGCACGAGTTGCGACTGCGCGGCTTCCAGGTCGCGCGTGCGCTCGGCGACCTTAGCGTCGAGCTGCGCGTTGTTGGCTTCCAGCGCGCGCGCGTGCTCGTCGACCTTGTCGAGCAGCCGGTCGAGGTGGCCCGCCAGCTGGCCGATCTCGTCGGCGCTTTCCTGCGCCGGCTGCGCGCCGACGCGCGCGCTGCGCTCGCCACCGGCTACGCGCTGCATCGTCGTGGCCATGCTTTCGACGGGCGCCGCGATGGTGCGCGCCCAGCGCAGGCAGACCCAGGCCGCCGCGGCCATGACGACGAAGAAGAGCACGCCGATGCTGGCCAGCGCGCTGTACTTCAGCCAGGTGAACGGCGCTTCGGTGAAGCCGACGTAGAGCATGCCCACGCGCCGCCCGGCGCCGTCCCAAAACTACGGCTGGCGCTTCGCCATGCTCAGCATCGCGATCGGCGCCCTGGTGATCCTCGTTCCGGCGAGCCTGTTGG
>JANNQO010000080.1:0-1516 GCA_031400795.1 Rubrivivax sp.
CGGGCGTCTGATCGCGCCCACGCTCCTGCGCTACGAAGTCGCGAACGCATGCGCGAGCCGCGCACGGCGCCGGCCCGCCGACGCCGCGCACATCCTGAGCAAGCACCAGGCCGCGGCTGCGCTCCGCATCGACTATGTCGAGCCGGATTGGGCTGCGCTGTTGGGCCTGGCGCAGCGCTGGGGACTCACCGCCTACGACGCCGCCTACCTCCAGGTGGCATTGGCGCGCGCAGTGCCGCTGGTCACGCTCGACCGGCAGCTCGCCGCCGCCTACGATGCCGTCACCCAGGAGGTCCCATGAAGTACACCGGCAGCTGCCATTGCGGCAGCGTCGCCTTCCAGGTCGAGGGCACGATCGAGAGCGTGGTGGAGTGCAACTGCTCCATCTGCCGCAAGCGCGGCCACCTGCTGTGGTTCGTGCCGCGCTCGCAGCTGAAGCTCACCAAGTCCATCGTCAACCTCGGCACCTATCGCTTCAACAAGCAGGTCATCGCCCACCACTACTGCGTGGTCTGCGGCGTGGCGCCCTTCGGTGAAGGCTCGGATCCCAAAGGCAACGCGATGGCGGCGGTGAACGTGCGCTGCCTCGATGGCGTGGACCTGAAGTCCTTGAAGGTCATCCAGTTCGACGGCGCTAGCCTGTAGAGGAGAGCCCATGCGTCACGACAGCATCCTCAGCACCGTCGGCAACACGCCGGTGGTCCGCATCAACCGCCTGGCGCCCAAGGGCATCACGCTCTACGCCAAGCTCGAGGCCTTCAACCCGATGAGCTCGGTGAAGGACCGCCTCTCGCTCGGCGTGATCGAGGACGCGGAGCAAAAGGGCCTGCTCAAGCCTGGCCAGACCGTGATCGAGGCCACCAGCGGCAACACCGGCATCGGGCTCGCCATGGTCTGCGCCGCCAAGGGCTACCCGCTGGTGATCATCATGGCCGAGAACTTCTCGGTCGAGCGTCGCAAGCTGATGCGCTTCCTCGGCGCCAAGGTCGTGCTCACGCCGGCCGCCGAGCGCGGCACCGGCATGATCAAGAAGGTGGACGAGCTGTGCCAAGCGCACGGCTGGTTCTGGACCCGCCAGTTCGACAACGAAGCCAACGCCGACATGCACTCGCGCACCACCGCTGAGGAGCTGCTCGCCGACTTCCCCGAGGGGCATCGACTACTGGGTCACGGGCTTCGGCACCGGCGGCACGCTCAAGGGCGTGGCGCGCGTGCTCAAGGCGAAGTCGCCCAAGACCCACATCGTCGTCTGCGAGCCCGACAACTCACAGTTGCTCGGCAGCGGCGTCGCGCAGTCACGCAACGACGACGGTTCAGTGAAGGCGAGCCATCCCGTGGCGCGGCCGCATGCGATGCAGGGCTGGGGCCCCGACTTCATCCCGAAGCTGGCCGAGGACGCGAAGCCGTTCTACGACGAGATCCGTGCCATCGACGGCGGCGAAGCCATGCGCCTTGCACGCGAACTGGCCACGCAGGAGGGCATCTTCTGCGGCATCTCGGGCGGCGGCACCCTCGC
>JANNQO010000081.1:0-7162 GCA_031400795.1 Rubrivivax sp.
GTCGGCGAGTTGCGCTGCATCATCGGCCCGAACGGCGCCGGCAAGACGACGATGATGGACTGCATCACCGGCAAGACGAAGCCCGATGCGGGCAAGGTCTTCTTCGGCTCGACGATCGATCTGCTGCGCGCCAGCGAGACCGAGATCGCACAGGCCGGCGTGGGGCGCAAGTTCCAGAAGCCCACTGTCTACGAGCCGCTCACGGTCTACCAGAATCTCGAACTCGCGCTGCGTGCTGACCGCAGCGTGCGTGCCACGCTCGCCTGGCGCGCGAATGCCGCCGAGCGCGACCGCATCGACGAATTGCTTCGCCTGATGAAGCTCGAGCCCGAAGCGCATCGGCCCGCGGGAGCGCTCAGCCACGGCCAGAAGCAATGGCTCGAAATCGGCATGCTGCTCGCGCAGGACCCGAAGCTGTTGCTGCTCGACGAGCCGGTGGCCGGCATGTCCGACGAAGAGACCGAGCGCACCGCCGAGCTGTTCCTGAGCCTGGCGGGCCGGCACTCGTTGGTGGTGGTGGAGCACGACATGAGCTTCATCGCCGCACTCACCCAGGGCAAGCGCAAGGTGACCGTGCTGCACGAAGGCTGCGTGCTCGCCGAAGGACCGTTGACACAGGTTCAGGAAGATCCGACCGTGATTGAAGTCTACCTGGGGCGCTAACGTTCGACATGCTCGAAGCCACCGGCATCAACCAGTACTACGGCGGCAGCCACATCCTGCGCGACCTCACGGTCCAGGCGCATGCCGGCAAGGTGACGGTCGTGCTCGGCCGCAACGGGGTGGGCAAGACGACGCTCTTGAAGTGCTTGATGGGCGTGGTGCCGGTGAAGACCGGGAGCGTGAAGCTCGACGGCCAGGACATCACGCACGCCACGCCGTACCAGCGCGTGCGCGCAGGCATCGGCTACGTGCCGCAGGGGCGCGAGATCTTCGGCCGCCTGACGGTGATGGAGAACCTGCGCATGGGCTTGGCCAGCCGCCCCGCGGGCACGGCCGTGCCCGACGAGCTGTTCGAACTCTTTCCGGTGCTGAAACAGATGCTCGGCCGCCGCGGCGGTGACCTCTCGGGCGGCCAGCAGCAGCAGCTCGCCATTGCGCGCGCCCTTGCCGCCGGGCCGAAGGTGTTGATCCTCGACGAGCCCACTGAAGGCATCCAGCCGAGCATCATCAAGGACATCGGCCGTGTCATCCGCCACATCGCCGACACCAGGGGCATGGCGATCGTGCTCGTCGAGCAGTTCTACGACTTCGCCGCGGAACTCGCCGACCACTACGTGCTGATGGAGCGTGGTGAGGTCGTGGCGCAAGGTCTGGGCAAGGACATGGAGGCCGACGAGGTGCGGCTGCGGATGTCGATCTGAACCCCGCGCTCGTCAGCGCGTGAGCATCGACCGGGTGCGCAAGTCGAAGCGTTCGGCGATCTCGCCGGTGCCGGTGGCGTCGATGCGCCGCGCGTCCGCGCAGATAGTCCGCGATGCGGCCAGCGAGAATACTTTGCTCATCGACGACATCCGCTTCACGCCCGCCCCCGCGGCGCAGCATACGACGCGAACCGACAGATTGACATCTGGATGCACCTGCATCATGATGCATTGATGAGAACGACCGTCGATCTACCCGATGACCTGCACCGCATCGTCACCTCGCTGGCTATGCACACCCGCCGCAGCCTCAGCCAGACGGCTGCCGAGTTGATCCGTCGTGGGCTGGAGGCGCCTGCACATGCTGCTGAGGCCGCCGTCGTTGTCACGAACCCGACGACCGGGTTGCCGGTGCTTCGCTCATCACGCCCCATCACCCCGGAAGATGTGAAAGCGCTCGAGGACGAGGCTTGATGGCAAAGAAGGGCGGCCTTGCGCCGGTGTACTTGCTGGATGCCAATGTGCTTGTTGCGCTGGTCAGCAGTGCGCATGTGCACCATGCCGCGGCGCAGCGTTGGTTCGCGGCCTCTGACTGCCCCTTTGCCACTTGCCCCATCACCCAAGGCACGTTGCTTCGGCTGTTGATTCGCCTGGGTGAGGTCGCGCCCGCAACCGCCGTGGACGTGCTGGCCAAGCTCGCGGCGCACCCCCGTCACCGTTTCTGGCCCGATGCCCTGGGCTACGCAGAAGTCTCCATGCGCGGTGTGCTCGGACATCGCCAGGTTACGGACGCCTACCTGGCAGCCTTGGCACGACACCACCGCGGCAAGCTCGTCAGCTTCGATCGTGGCTTGGTGGCCTTGCACACGGACGTGGCAGTTGGGCTGGAGGAGAACCGAGACACTGACACCTGATCCGCCGCAGCGCGATGGAGGGCGCGGCCCTGGTCTTGACCCGGCGGTTGGCGAGTCGATATCATCTGCACTCACTCGATATCGAACTCCATGAACACCCGCACGCTCATCAGCCTTGACCAGGACGACAAGGCTTGGCTCGACGAGCAGGCCGCTGCGCGGGCCCAGCCGATGACGCGGATGGTGCAGGAAGCCGTGGCCGAGTACCGCGTGCGGCAGGAATCTCGCGGCGGCGAGCCGCTGGCCACGCTGCTGGAGCGCACGGCCGGGTTGTTCGCGCGCCGTCGTGGCACGGTCGAGGATGGCCTTGTCGTGCAGCAGCGCTTGCGCGGCGAGTGGGACGCCGGCCGGCCCGGGGCGAAGGCCACTCGGCGGTGACGACGCTGCTGCTCGACTCGGTGATCGTCATCGACCACCTGAACGGCATTCCCGCTGCAACGCGCTTCCTGGCCGATTCGGGCGAAGCAGCTGCGGTGTCGGCGATCACGCGCGCCGAGGTGCTGGCCGGCTGCACCGATCTCGAAGCGCCGCAAGTGGCTGCCTTGCTCGATCGCTTTCGCTTCCTGGCCCTGGATGCGCCGGTGGCCGACGAGGCCGCGCGGCTACGCCGCAACACCTCGCTGAAGCTGCCCGATGCAATCCAGGCGGCGTTTGCACTGCGCCATGGCTTGCGGCTGGCCACGCGCAACCTGAAGGATTTCGCGCCGACGCGATACCCGTTCGCGTTCGCGCCGTATCGACTGCGTTGACGCGCATGTCCTCGCTGCCCAGTCCCCAGGTGCTCGCTGCCGAGTTGCGCGCGCTGGGCTTGGACCTTCCGCCCGGTCCGCTGCGCGTGGACGGCTACGGCGATTCGCCCGAACTCAGCGAATCGCTGCTGGCGCTGATCCGCGAAGGCCGCAAGCGTGCGGGCACCGGATTGTTGTGGGCCATGCAAGCCGACGGCGATGCGATGCCGCAGCTGGGCGACATCGAGATCGTCATCGACCACGAGCACCGGCCGGTGCTCGTGACCCGGCTCACGCGCGTGCAGCAGTGCCGGTACGACGAGGTCAGCGCCGAGTACGCGGCCATCGAAGGCGAAGGCGACGGCTCGCTCGAGTACTGGCGCCGGGCGCACTGGAACTTCTTCTCGCGCGAATGCCGCCGCATCGGCCGCGAGCCCGATCCGGGCATGCCGGTGGTGTGCTCGGTGTTCGAGTTGCTGCACACCGTACCGCCGCTGTCGGCCCAGAGCCGGCTGCGCATCTACGCAGCGATCTGGAACGAGCCGGATCAAGCGGCGCGAGAACACCTCGTGCCGCTGTGCCTGCACGAAGACGCCGTGATCATCGGCCCCGGCTACCGCTTCACGGGGCACCGCGAGGTGCTCGACGAGATCGCCCGCTTCCACCGTGACGATCCCGGGTTCAAGCCCATGCTGACCAGCGGCTTCGATGTGCACAGCGGCTGGGCGCGCTTTTCGTTTGTGCTGCTCGACTCCACGGGCCGCCAGGTCAACGAAGGCTGGGATCTGGTGGAGTTCACGCCGGACGGCCGCATCGCGCGAGTGATCAGTTTCTGGGGCGTGCTGCCGGCGCCGCCATGATCAACACCCCGGCGACTCGTGGGAACTCGAGCGGGCGTATCGCCCCTCCCTTCAATCCTGACGCTTGCGGTCGATCGGCTGAGGCATGAACCGCCCCTGCACCGTCACGCTGCGACCGGCCCGGGTGCAAGAAGCGCGCGCTTGTGCCGAGCTGTCGCGCGATCTGATCGAGGCCGGCTTGGTCTGGCGCTACACACCGGGGCGGATGGCGGCGCTGATCGGCGACCCCGAGACCGTGGTGCTCGTCGCCTGCGACGGCTCGCGCATCCAGGGCTTTGCCGTCATGCATTTCGGCGACGTGCACGCGCACCTGTCGCTGTTGTGCGTGCTGCCCACGCGGCAGCGGCGCGGCATCGGCCGGCGCCTGCACCAGTGGTTGCTCGAGTCCGCCGGCGTGGCGGGCATCGCCTCGATCCAGCTCGAGCTGCGTGCCGACAACAGCGCGGCACTGTCGTTCTATCGCCGGCTGGGCTTCACCGAAACGCAGCTGGTGACGGGCTACTACGACGGCCAGGTCGCGGCACGCCGAATGGCGTTGCAGCTGAATGCCTCGGCGTCATGATCTGCGCCAGGCTTGCAGCACCTCGGCAACACCCACCTTGCGCGGCGAAGGCTTGAGTTCGCGAGCCGGCGTGCCCAGCGAAATCCAGCCCACCAGCACCTCGCCCGCCGTGCAGAACGCGGCCTGCAGCGCCGCATGGCGCACCTTGTTGCCCGACAGCATCTTGCCGGCGAAACCCAGCGCATGCGCCGCGTGCATGAACGACGCCAGCGCGCCGCCCACCGCGCACCACTGTTCGTGCGCCGGCACCTGCGGGTGGCCGGGGTCGATGCGCGCGAGCAGCGCCACGGTGACGGGCACTGCCAGCGCGCGCTCGGCGTCGATGCGCACGCCGGCTTCGTCCTTGCCTGCATCGCGCGCGGCGGCGGCAAACAACTCGGCCAGCTGCGCGCGCTGTTCACCGCGCACGACGATGAACCTGAACGGCACCAGGCCGGCATGGTCGGGTGCGTGCAGCGCCGACTCGGCCATCAGCGCGAGCTGTTCGTCACCCGGCCCGGGCTCGACCAGGTGCTTGCCGCCCAACGAATGACGTGACAGGAGGCTTTGGAGGACGGGGTTCATAGGACATCATTGCACAGCCATGGCACAGGCTGCGACCCCCCCTCGCGACGCTGGCGCGTCCCGGCCACGCGGCAAGCCGCTGGCGCGCTGGAGCTGGCTGCACCGCTGGCTGGGCGTGGCACTCGGGCTGTGGTTCGTGATGGTAGGCAGCACCGGCGCGCTGCTGGTCTGGCGCGAGCAAGTCGATGCGTGGCTGAACCCCGGCTGGTTCACGGCGCGCGCGGCCGGCCCGGCGCTGGGGCTGGACACCTTGCTCGAACAGCTGCGCGCCGAGCAGTCGCTTGGACGCATCGAGCGGCTGAGGCTGCCGGCGGCCCCCGGCGAGGTGCTGCGCTTGCAGGTGCGCGCCGCTGCCAGCCGTGTCGAGTCGGGACGCCTGGAAGCCTTCGTCGACCCGGCCAGCGGCGCCTTGCTCGGCCAGCGCAGCCTGGAATCGGTGTCGCTCGGCCGCGCCGATCTGCTGCGCACGCTGTACGACTTCCACCGCAACATCCTGCTCGGCGAGCCCGGCTCGAACTTCGTCGGCATTGCCGGCTTCCTGCTGATGACTTCGGCCGTGACCGGAGCGGTGCTCGCCTGGCCGCGCAGCCGCGAGCATGCTCGCCGGCTGCTGCGCGTGAGCTGGCGTTCGAGCGCGACACGTGTGGCCTTCGACCTGCATCGCTGCGGCGGCGTGTTGATCGCGCTCTTGCTGCTGCTGGCCACCACCACCGGCGCCACGCTCGTCTACTTGAACTACGTGCGCGATCTGGTCGGGCGGCTGTCGCGCGTGGAGCCGATTCCCGTGCTGCCGTTTCGCGTGGCGGTCGACGAAGAGCCACTCACGGTGGCGCAGCTGATGCAGCGCGTGCAGTCAACCTTCCCCGAGCATCGCATCACCGAGCTGCGCTTCAGCGAGCGCGGCTTGACCGGCGTGCTGTTCCAGCTGCGCGGCAGCGGCGACGTGCACCGGCTGGGCGACACCATCGCCTGGCTCGATCCGGTGAGCGGCGAGTTGCTCGCCGAGCGCAGCGGCCGCACGCGCAGCAGCGGCGAAGCCTTCATGCACTGGCTGTTGCCGCTGCACGTCGGCACAGCGTTCGGCTCTGTCGGACGCTGGGCGATGTTCATGGTCGGCCTGGCGCCGCTCTTGCTGGCAGGCACCGGGCTGTGGGTGTGGTGGCGCAAGCGGCCCGGCGAACGTGTGGCGCGAGAACGGGCGGCGCAACGCGGCTTCAGAACACCAGACAACGCCAGCGCAGATCGGCCGCACGCGCCATGAACTGCACTGCGCCGCCGAGGCCGCTGCATTCCGGGATCAGCGCGTGACGATCGACGCCCTGGGCATCCAGCGCATCGGTGCAGGCCAGCAGCACGGCACCGAACGACACCGCTTCGCGCATCGCGTCGAGCACGGTCTTGGCGTGATGCGGTGATGCGCGCAGTGCCTCGGCCACACCGGGCACGAGCAGCCGAACGCTGCGCGCGGTGAAGTAGATTTCCACCGGCAGCTCCATCGCGCCCGCCGCCGCAGCGTGGAAGAAAGGCGTGGCCAGCCGCTGCGGCTCGTCGGGGTCGGTGGCCCAGAGCAGGATGGCCAGCCCTTCGGCTTGATCGCTGACGTAAGGCACTCGCTACTCCACGCGGTTCAACCAGGCGTGATGTTGCATCGCGGCCGGCAACGCCTCACCCTGCACGAGCTGCGGCAGATCGGCGGCGAAGTTGGCCAGTTGCACACGCGCCAGCCAGCCCCCGCCGTGCGGGTCCTGCTGCACCAGCTCGGGCGCCGCGGCCAGACGCGAATTGACTTCGAGCACCGTGCCGGTGACCGGCGACTTCACCGACACGATGCTCTTGGCGAGCTCCACGACTGCCATCGAACCCCCCTGCTCGAGCAACGAGCCCACGCTCTTGGGCCGGCACATGTAGATCTCGCCGGCCAGCTGCATGCCCAAAGCGGTGATGCCCACCCGCGCCACGCCGGGTTCCTCCAGCCGCGCCCAGACCTGATGCTCGATCAGCACGTGCAGGTCTTCGGGGCAGTCGATGCCGTGCATCTGCTTCATCTGAAACGTTGCTGGCGGAGAGGAGAGGGAGTCGAACCCTCCCGGCGGCGCGTGGCGCCACCCACCGGGTTTGAAGCCCGGCCGACCCACCAGGATCGTTTCCTCTCCATGTTTGTCATGTCATG
>JANNQO010000082.1:0-7895 GCA_031400795.1 Rubrivivax sp.
CGGCGCGGTTTCAGGGTATTGCTGCAAGCGTTGCGGGGCAAGCGCCGACGCGCGTTGCATTCATAGAGTGGATCGATCCGCCGATGTCGGGTGGACACTGGATGCCTGAGCTGATTGCAATTGCTGGCGGCGTGTCGGTGATGGGGACGATTGGAGCCACTTCGCCGTGGGTCACGTGGGACGAGGTGGCGGCGACCGATCCGGATGTGATTTTGGTCGCGCCATGTGGCTACGGGCGGGCCAAGGCCATTGAGGAGATGGCGCCTTTGGCTGGGATTGCGGCGTGGCAGGGCTTGCGGGCTGTGCGGGAAAATCGGGTGTTTGTGGCGGACGGTAACGCTTACTTCAATCGGCCAGGGCCAAGGTTGGTGGAAAGTGCTGAGATATAAGCTGAAATCTGTCATCCAGCTGTTCTTCCCGTCCGGCATCTCGGCAGTGGGTATGAGCGTTATAAGGCCTGATATGAGCGACAAATCGATTTTGATTACCGGCGCGTCCAGCGGCATAGGCAGGTCATTGGCGGAGCAACTCGCCCAGTCCGGGGCGAGGCTCGCGGTGGCTGCCCTTCGCGCAAGACGGTACACCGGATAGCCGCAGAGCAGCAGCACCGCGCCCCAGCCGAGTGCCTCGGGACCTGCGCCGTAATCAGTCCGAAACGCTGCCTTTCGACCTCGCTTCGACATCACCCGCGCTGCTCGAGCGAGTCGCGCAGTATAGCGGCATTTTTCAGACCCGCCGCAGCCGGGCGAGCACCGTTTGCCGAGGGAACAGCGCCAGCACGGCGTCGATCGACGGCGTATCGCGCCGGCCGCAGACCAGCACGCGCAGTGCCGGCGCGAGTTGCGGCATCTTCAGCTGATGCTCGGCCAGCGTGGCCTTGATCTGCGTTGCGATGCCCGCCTTGTCCCAGGGCGTCTCGGCCAAGGCATCGCGCAAGCTGCGCAGCGCGGGCACGACGGCATCGGTGACGAGTGCGGCCAGATCCTCGGCCTTCGGCTGCACATCGACATGCATCGTCGCGATCCAGTCGGCCAGTTCGGCCAGCGTGCTGCAGCGGTCTTTGTAGAGAGTGCAGGCCGGCACGAGCGTCGCCGCGTCGCTGATGACAAGGCCACGCGACTCGAGTTGCGCCTGCACCAAGCCGGCCAGCCGTTCGTCGCCGGCGTGCTTCAGGTACTGCGCGTTGACCCACGCGAGCTTGGCCGGATCCCACATCGCCGGGCTCTTCGCGAGGTGGCTGCCGTCGAACCACTGCACCATCTGCTCGCGCGTGAAGAGCTCGTCGTCGCCGTGGCTCCAGCCCAGGCGCGCCAGGTAGTTCAGCATCGCTTCGGGCAGGTAGCCGCCGTCGCGGTAGGCGCTGACGCTGATCGCGCCACGCCGCTTGGACAGCTTTTGCCCATCTTCGCCGAGGATCACCGGGTGGTGGCCGAACTGCGGCAGCGGCGCGCCGAGTGCGCGGTACAGGTTGATCTGCCAGGGCGTGTTGTTGACATGGTCGTCGCCGCGAAAGACATGCGTGATCGCCATGTCCCAGTCGTCGACGACGACGGCGAAGTTGTAGGTCGGCACGCCGTCCTGCCGCACCATGATCAGGTCGTCGATCTCGCGGTTGTCGATCGCGATCGGACCCTTCACCAAGTCCATCCAGCGCACCTCGCCGGCGGGCGGGTTGGCGAAGCGGATCACCGGCGGCACGCCCTCGGGCACCTGCGGCAGCACCTTGCCCGGTGCGGGGCGCCAGCGGCCGTCGTAGTGCGTCTTTTCGCCGCGCTCGCGCTGCCCTTCGCGCATCGCGCTCAGTTCGTCGGGCGTGCACCAGCAGCGGTAGGCACGGCCTTGCGCGATGAGTTGCTCGGCCACCTCGCGGTAGCGCGCCAGGCGCTGCATCTGGAAGAACGGGCCCTCGTCCCAATCGAGGCCGAGCCACTTCATCGCCTCGATGATCTGCTCGACAGCGTCTTGCGTCGAACGTGCCACATCGGTGTCTTCGATGCGCAGCACGAAGCTGCCGCCGTGGTGCCGCGCGTAGGCCCAGGAGTACAGCGCCGTGCGCGCCGTGCCCAGGTGCAGGAAGCCCGTCGGCGACGGAGCGATGCGGGTTCTGATCTTCGTCATGCGAGCAGCGCGAGGCCTCGCGACAACTCGTCCTTCACGTCTTCCACATCGTCCAGCCCCATCGCCAGACGGATCGTGCCCTGCGTGATGCCGGCGGCCAGGCGCTGCGCTTCGGTGAGCCGCCCGTGCGAGGTGCTGGCGGGGTGCGTGATGGTGGTCTTGGTGTCGCCGAGGTTGGCGGTGATGGAAAGGAACGTGGTCTGGTCGATGACGCTGAAGGCACCCGCACGGCCACCCTTCACGTTGAACGACGCCACCGCGCCGCCCTGCCCGTTTTGCTGCGCCATCGCCAGCGCATGTTGCGGGTGCGAGGGCAAGGACGGGTGGTAGACACGCTCGACGGCCGCTTGCTGCTCGAGCCAGCGCGCCAGTTGCAGCGCACGCTCGCTTTGCGCCTGCATACGGATCGACAATGTTTCCAGCCCCTTCAGCACGACCCAGGCGTTGAACGGCGACAGGCTCATGCCCGCGCTGCGCATCGTCGGCACGAACTTGGCGTCGATGAGTTCGGTCGGACCGCACACCGCGCCCGCGATGACGCGGCCCTGGCCGTCGAGGTACTTGGTACCGGAGTGGATGATCAGGTCGGCGCCGAACTTCACCGGCTGCTGCAGGGCCGGCGAGCAGAAGCAGTTGTCGACCGCCAGCAAGGCCCCACCGCGGTGCGCGATGTCGGCCAGTGCCGCGATGTCGCAGACCTCGGTGAGCGGATTGGTCGGCGTCTCGGCGAACAGCAGCTTGGTGCTCGGCCGCAGCGCCGCACGCCAATCGTCGACATCGGTCTGCGAGACGAAACTCGCCTGGATGCCGAAACGCGCGAAGTCCTGGAACAGCTTGATCGTCGAGCCGAACACGCTGCGCGAGCAGATGACATGGTCGCCGCTTTGCAAGAGGCCCAGGATCAGCATGAGGATCGCCGACATGCCGCTGGCCGTGCCGATGCAGCCGCCGCTGCCTTCCATCGCCGCCAGGCGTCGCTCCATCATCGTCACGGTGGGGTTGGAGAAGCGGCTGTAGACGAAGGCTTCTTCTTCGTTGGCGAAGCGCGCCGCGGCGGTGGCCGCGTCCGGGTGCACGAACGAACTGGTGAGAAACAGCGCCTCGGAGTTCTCGCCCCAGGGGCTGGCGGGCAGGCCCTCGCGCACAGCCAGCGTGTCGAGTCGAACGTTGGACGGCAATTTGACTCTCGGGATCATCGGCGGTCCTCCGCGCTTTGCAATGCGAGCCTGGACAGGCCGCTGTCGTCGTCTTCCTCGGGCTGCTCGCGGCGCTGTTTTTCGATCGCGGCGAAATCGGCCACGCTCACGTCGCCGGTGATGTAGCGGCCGTCGAAGCAGCTCGCCTCGAAGCCGGCGAGCTTCGGGTTCAGCGCGCCGACGACACGCTTCATCGCGTCCGGGTCCTGGTAGATCAGCGCGTCGGCACCGATGTAGGCGCAGATCTGCTCGATGCTGCGGCCATGCGCGATCAGTTCCTCTTGCGTCGGCATGTCGATGCCGTAGACGTTCGGAAAGCGTACCGGTGGCGCCGCCGAGGCCATGTAGACCCGGCGCGCGCCGGCCTCGCGCGCCATCTGCACGATCTCCTGGCTGGTGGTACCGCGCACGATCGAATCGTCGACCAGCAGCACGTTGCGACCGCGGAACTCGACGCCGATCGCATTCAGCTTCTGGCGCACGCTCTTCTTGCGCACCGCCTGCCCGGGCATGATGAAGGTGCGGCCGACGTAGCGGTTCTTCACGAAGCCTTCGCGGTAGGGTTTGCCGATTTTCTGCGCCAGCTGCATCGCCGAAGGGCGGCTCGATTCGGGGATCGGGATGACGACGTCGATCTCGCTCGGCGGCATGGTCGAGATCAGCCGCTGGGCCAGCGTTTCGCCCAGGTTCAGCCGCGCCTGGTAGACCGAGATGCCGTCGATCACCGAGTCGGGCCGCGCCAGGTACACGTACTCGAACATGCAGGGATACAGCTGCGGCCGCTCGGCGCACTGGCGCGCATGCAAGCGGGCCTGCAGATCGACGAAGATCGCCTCGCCGGGCGCCACGTCGCGCACGAAGCGGTGGCCGGTGCCTTCGATGGCCACCGATTCGCTGGCCAGCATCACCTCGCGGCCGTGAGCGCCCTCGCCCTCACCGAGTGCGAGCGGCCGGATGCCGAACGGATCGCGGAAGGCGAGCAAGCCGTAGCCGGCGATCAGCGCCACCACCGCGTACGAACCCTTCAGCCGGCGGTGCACCGCGGCCACGGCCTTGAAGACCTCGTCGGGCGTCAGCGGCAGGTCGCGGGCGGCCATCTCGAGTTCGTGCGCGAGCACGTTGATCAGCACCTCGGTGTCGCTCTCGGTGTTGATGTGACGGCGGTCGATATCGAAGAGCTGCTGCTTCAGCGCCTGCGCGTTGGTGAGGTTGCCGTTGTGCACGAGCACGATGCCGAACGGCGCGTTGACGTAAAAGGGCTGCGCCTCTTCTTCGCTGTAGGCGTTGCCCGCGGTCGGGTAGCGCACCTGGCCCAGGCCCACCGGGCCGGGCAAGGCACGCATGTTGCGCGTACGGAACACGTCGCGCACCATGCCGCGCGCCTTGTGCATGAAGCACTTGGTGCCCTGCATCGTGACGATGCCGGCAGCGTCTTGCCCGCGGTGTTGCAACAGCAGCAGCGCGTCGTAGATGAGCTGGTTGACGTTGCCCTGGCCCGAGGTGATGGCGCCGACGATGCCGCACATGGTGAGTCCCGTGTCAAATGATCCGTTAAGCAGGCAACAGCTTGGCCATCGCGGTCGGCAACCATGGCTTCAATCCTTGCAGGCCGGCCATCAACCAGGCCGCGCCCGTCGAGCCTCGCCATTCCGGCGAACGCACCGCCGGTGTGAATGCGATCACGGTGGCCAGCGCCAGCAGCAGCATCGCGCCGCGCGCGAAACCGAATCCCGCCCCCAGCGCCCGGTCGGCCAGCGAAAGCGGCGTGGCCTGAACGAGCATTCGCACCAGCTTGGCCACGAGTGCCCAGACGATCAGCACCGCGACGAACACAAGCACGAAACTCACGGCCATGTTGAGCGGCCCGCCCGCCGCGCCGACCGGAATCCGCGTTGCGAGTTCGGGCGCACCCCATTGCGCGGCGAACCAGGCCAGCACCCAGCCGACCAGGGACATGACCTCGAAAACAATACCGCGCACGATGCCGACGATGACCGAGATCGCCAGCACGACGAGCAGCGCCCAGTCGACCCAGGTGAGGATTGCCATCGCTGTTCCCATCACAGCAGCAGCAAGTAGACCGGCAAGCCGGCGGCCTTCAGCCTGGCACCGGCCTGGTCGGCCTCGGCCTTGCTGTCGAAAGGTCCGACACGCACCCGCGTGCGCCGGCCAGTGGGGGTGTCGACCTCCTGCGTGTAGGTCTTCAGGCCCAGCTTCTCGACCTTCTGGCGCGCTTCGCGAACGGCCAGTGCATCGGTGAAGGCCCCGACCTGCACGACGTAGCGGCCGATCCGGGTGGGTGCCGACGCGGGCTCGGCAGCAAGCGGCGGCACGGCTGCCGGCGGCGCTTCGGCCACGGCCGGCTCGGACTTGGCCGGCTCCGGCTTGGGCGCTTCCAGCGGCGCCGACGCAGGGCTTGTCGCCGGAGCGCCTTCGTTGCCGGCATCGGCAGGGGGCGGTGCAGGTGTTGGCGGCGCCGGCCGCGATACCGGCGGCGGCACGGGAGCCGGCGCGATGACCACACCGCCGCCGTCGCGTCGCGCGACCTGGATCGGGATGTCCGACGGCAGCGCGCGCGGTTTGGTCTCGAAGAGGATCGGAAACACGATCACGCCGATCGCCAACAGCACGACCGCGCCAATCAGGCGGCGCCGCGCACGGGCACGGGCCTGCTGCACCGGCCCGTCGTCGGCGGCTGCAGCGCTGTCTTTGCCTTTGAGGAACGAGGGCGTGGCCATTGGGCTAGTTGACGTGGGGTGCCATCAAACGAGGCAGCCCGTCCTTCAGCACGCCGCCCACGGTGTAGAACGAACCGAAGACGACGATTCTATCGGCGGGCTCTGCGGCGGCCCGGGCTGCACGCAGGGCGAGTGCTGGCGTCTCGAAGGCCTGCACCGTCACGTCGGGCTTCGAAGAAGCGGCAGCGGCGGCAAGAACTGCCAACTCGTCGGCCGTCGCAGCGCGCGCGGTGGGCAGCGCGCAGACGAACCAGGCATCGACCAGCGGTGCAAGCGGGCGCATCACTGCCGGAATGTCCTTGTCGCGCATCGCGCCGAAGATCGCCAGCGTGCGCGGGTAAAAGCCCATCGTATCGAGGTTGTGCGCCAGCACCGCTGCGGCCTGCGGGTTGTGCGCCACATCCAGCACCAGTGCGGGCTGGCCGGGAATGACCTGGAAGCGGCCGGGCAGCTCGACCAGCGCGAGTCCCGCGCGCACCGCCTGCGCGCTGATCGGCAGCCGCTCGCGCAGCGATTGCAGTGCCGCGATCGCGCCCGACGCATTCAACAATTGGTTGGCCCCGCGCAGCGCCGGGTAGGCCAGCCCGCTGTAGCGCCGGCCACGCCCGCTCCAGCCCCATTGCTGGCGGTCGCCGGCATGGTTGAAGTCGCGGCCGACGAGCCACAGGTCGGCGCCGATCTGCTCGCCATGCGTTACCACGCTGGCCGGCGGCAGCGGGTCGGCAACGATGGCGGGTTTGCCTGGTCGCATGACCTGCGCCTTCTCCAGGCCGATAGCCTCGCGATCCGGGCCCAGGTACTCCATGTGGTCGAGGGCAATGCTGGTGATGACCACGGCATCGGCGTCGAAGGCATTCACCGCGTCGTAGCGCCCGCCGAGGCCGACTTCGAGGATCACCAGGTCGACAGCGGCTTGCGACAACAGCCGCGCAATGGCCAGCGTCGTGAACTCGAACTTGGTCAGTGTGATGTCGCCGCGCGCCCGTTCCACGGCTTCGAAGTGCGGCAGCAGCGCTTGTGCAGCCACCGGCTCGCCATTGAGCCGACAGCGTTCTTCGAAGTGCACGAGTTCGGGCTTCTGGTACAGCCCGGTGCGGTAGCCGGCCTGGCGCGCGATCGACTCCAGCATCGCGCAGGTCGAGCCCTTGCCGTTGGTGCCGGCAACGACGATCAGCGGCACGGCAAAGGCGATGCCGAGCCGGCGGCGCATCTCCACCGTGCGCTCAATCGACAGGTCCATGCTGCTCGGGTGCAAGCGTTCGGTGTGGGCCAGCCAGTCTGCGAGTGTGGTGAGAGAGTCGGGATTCATCAAACAAGACCGGGCCGCGAGCGGCCCGGTTGGATCGAACGTTGGTGGTTGCCGCGTTCGTGATCAGGCCACCGCGTCGGCGCTTTGGCGCTGCATCATGGCCAGCATTCGAGCGATCGTGGGGCGCAACTCGCGCCGGTCGACGATCATGTCCAGCGCACCCTTCTCGAGCAGGAACTCGGCGCGCTGGAAGCCTTCAGGCAGTTTCTCGCGCACGGTGTTCTCGATGACACGCGGGCCGGCGAATCCGACCAGCGCCTTCGGCTCGGCGATGACCACGTCGCCGACGAAGGCGAAGCTCGCCGAGACGCCGCCCATGGTCGGATCGGTCAACACGCTCACGTAGGGCAGGCGCGCCTTGGCCAGATGCGTCAGCGCGGCGTTGGTCTTGGCCATCTGCAGCAGCGACAGCAGGCCTTCCTGCATGCGCGCGCCGCCGGTCGATGCGAAGCTGACGAAAGGCACCTTCTGCTCGATGGCGGCTTCGACGCCGCGCACGAAACGCTCGCCGACCACCGAGCCCATCGAGCCGCC
>JANNQO010000083.1:0-7740 GCA_031400795.1 Rubrivivax sp.
GGTGTGCTGCGCGCGATGGGCGGCGTGCTGTCGGACAAGTACGGCGCGCACCAGCTGACTTGGTGGGTGCTGTGGGTCAGCTGGATCTGCCTCTTCCTGCTGAGCTACCCGCAGACCGACTTCACGGTTCTTACGGTCAACGGCCCCAGGACCTTCCACATCGGCCTGAACGTCTATTTGTTCACCGCGCTGATGTTCATCCTGGGCATCGCCTGGGCCTTCGGCAAGGCCAGCGTCTTCAAGTACATCGGCGACGACTTCCCCACCAACATCGGCACCGTCAGCGGCATCGTCGGCCTGGCCGGCGGCCTGGGCGGCTTTGTGCTGCCCATCATGTTCGGCGCACTGATGGACCTCACCGGCATCCGCTCCAGCGCCTTCATGCTGATGTACGGCGTGGTCTGGGTCTCGCTGATCTGGATGTACTGGACCGAGGTCCGCAAGACCGAAATGATGGGCCAGAACGCCCCGGCGTCGCCCCTGGCGCGCAGCGTGGCGCACTGAGCGCCCGGAAAGACATCGATGAAGACGCCATCCACCGCAGCCGCACCCCAAGGCGAAGCCAGGGGCAACGACATCGCCGACTGGCGCCCCGAAGACGAGGCCTTCTGGAACGGCACCGGCAAGAAGATCGCCTACCGCAACCTGTGGATCTCGGTGCCGGCACTGCTGTGCGGCTTTGCGGTCTGGGGCATGTGGGGAATCATCACCGTGCAGATGCTCAACCTGGGTTTCCCGTTCACCCAGGCCGAGTTGTTCACGCTCACCGCCATCGCCGGCATCTCGGGGGCCACGATGCGCATCCCGGCGTCTTTCCTGATCCGCCTGGCGGGCGGCCGAAACACCATCTTCCTGACCACCGCGATGCTGCTCGCGCCGGCCATCGGCACCGGCATCGCGCTGCAGCACAAAGACTGGCCGCTGTGGGCCTTCCAGCTGATGGCGCTGTGGTCGGGCGTGGGGGGCGGCAACTTCGCCAGCTCGATGTCCAACATCAGCACCTTCTTCCCCAAGCGCCTTCAGGGCACGGCACTGGGGCTGAACGCCGGCTTGGGCAACTTCGGCGTGACGACGATGCAGATCGTCATCCCGCTGGTGATGACGCTGGGGTTGCTGGGTGCCCTTGGCGGCGAGCCGATGACGCTGGTGAAGGACAGCGGCTGGATCTTCGGCAAGATCGCGGCCGGTACGCCGACCTGGATCCAGAACGCCGGCTTCGCCTGGGTGTTGTCGTTGGTGCCGCTGGCCATCCTGTGCTGGTTCGGCATGAACAACCTGAAGACGGTCTCGCCCCACACCGGCTCGCCGATCGTCGCGTTCGCCAAGATCACCTACCTGTACACGCTGGCCTTCGTGCCATCGATCTTCATGCTCTGGCTGTACCTGCCCAAGCCCACCGGCCTGGGTGTGCTGAGCATGTGGGTGGCCATCCCGCTGGACGTAATGCTGGCGCTGGGCGTGATGAAACTCGCTGCTTTCGGTGAAATGAAGGAGGGCGTGGCCAAGCAGTTCGCGATCTTCCGCAACAAACACACCTGGTCGATGACCGCGCTGTACATCGTCACCTTCGGCTCCTTCATCGGATTTTCGATGGCGCTGCCGCTGTCGATCACGGTCATCTTCGGCATCAGCCATGTGCCCGATGCCAACGGCGTGCTGCAGCACACGCTGAAGAACCCGAACGCGCCGTCGGCGTTGACCTACTCCTGGATCGGGCCCTTCGTCGGCGCAGCGGTGCGCCCGCTGGGCGGCTGGATTTCCGACAAGCTCGGCGGCTCCATCGTCACGCAGGTGATCTCGGCGGTGATGGCCGCAGCTTCGATGGCGGTGGGCTACGTGATGATGCAGGCCTACGGGTCGGCCACGCCCGAGCAGTATTTTCCGATGTTCCTGGGGCTCTTCATGCTGCTGTTCTTCGCCAGCGGCATCGGCAACGGTTCGACCTTCCGCACCATTGGCGTGATCTTCGACCGCACCCAGGCCGGCCCGGTGCTCGGCTGGACATCGGCGATCGCCGCCTACGGCGCCTTTGTCGCGCCGGTGGTCATCGGCGGCCAGATCAAGGCCGGCACGCCGCAGAACGCGATGTACGGCTTTGCGGTCTTCTATGCCTTGTGCCTGGTGCTGAACTGGTGGTTCTACCTGCGCCGCAATGCCTACGTGAAGAACCCTTGACCGGGACCCGGGCGTTGCGCGAGGCCACCGACCCAGCACATGGCTGCCATGTCGATCATTCACCACTGGACCCCGGAAGACCACAGGTTCTGGGACAGCGCGGGCCGCACGGTGGCCACGCGCAACCTGTGGCTGTCGATCCCCGCGCTGACGCTGGCCTTCGCGGTGTGGATGGTGTGGTCGGTGGTCGTGGTGCACCTGCCGGCGGTGGGCTTCAACTACTCGACCAACCAGCTGTTCTGGCTGACGGCGCTGCCGGCGCTGTGCGGCGCCACGCTGCGCATCTTCTACGCCTTTGCCGTGCCCCTCATCGGTGGCCGGCGCTTCACCGCGCTGGCCACGGCCAGCCTGCTGCTGCCGGCGCTGGGCATCGGCTTCGCGGTGCAGGACCCGACCACGCCCTACGAGGCGATGGTGGCGCTGGCTTTGCTGTGCGGCCTGGGTGGCGGCAACTTCGCCAGCTCGATGGCCAACATCAGCTTCTTCTTTCCGAACGCACGCAAGGGCTACGCACTGGGCTTGAACGCCGGCCTCGGGCACCTGGGCGTGGCCCTGGTGCAGTTGGTGGTGCCGCTGGTGATCGGCGTCGGCATCTTCGATGCTCTGGGCGCTTTCGGCGGCGCGCCACAGCCAACGGCGCCGGGCCCGATGTGGCTGCAGAACGCCGGCTTCATCTGGGTGCCTTTCATCGTCGCCAGTGCGTTGGCGGCCTGGTTCGGCATGGACGACCTGGCCGATACGAGGGCCGGTTTTGCCGAGCAGGCGGTGATCTTCACGCGCAAGCACAACTGGCTGATGTGCTGGCTGTACCTGGGCACCTTTGGCAGCTTCATCGGCTTCTCGGCCGGCCTGCCCATGCTCATCCAGAGCCAGTTCCAACGCGAGGACCTGCTGCAGCTGGTCTGGCTGGGCCCGCTGATCGGCGCATTGCTGCGGCCGCTGGGCGGCTGGCTGGCCGACCACTGGGGCGGTGCGCGCATCACCTTCTGGGCTTTCGTCGCGATGGCGCTGGGGGTGGCCGGGGTGCTGCAGTGCCTGCCGCAGGCGGGGCAGGGCGGCAGCTTCGCCGGTTTCCTGGCCGGCTTCGGCGTGCTGTTCGCGGCGTCCGGCGTCGGCAATGGCAGCACCTTCCGCATGATCCCTGTCGTCTTCCTGGCCGAGCGCCAGCGCGCTGCAGAGCCGCTGCCCGCGGCGCAGGCGCAGGCCGCGAAAGAAGGCCGCGTGGAGGCAGCTGCCGTGCTGGGCCTGGCCAGTGCCATTGGCGCCTACGGGGGCTTCTTCATCCCCAAGAGCTACGGCACCTCGATTGCGATGACCGGCAGCCCGGCCGCGGCCTTGCAAGTCTTCATCCTCTTCTACCTGAGCTGCATCGCGCTGACCTGGTGGTGCTACAGCCGCCGCAACGCGCCCAACCCCTGTTGATCTGCTGAGCTGCCGACGACCCTTCGAAGGACGACACCATGAGCCATTTTCTCGACCGACTCACCCACTTCTCATCGCCCAGGGAGAGCTTCTCGGGCGACCACGGTGTCACCACGGGAGAAGACCGCACCTGGGAAGACGCCTACCGCAACCGCTGGGCGCACGACAAGATCGTGCGCAGCACGCACGGCGTGAACTGCACCGGCAGCTGCAGCTGGAAGATCTACGTGAAGGGCGGCATCGTCACCTGGGAGACGCAGCAGACCGACTACCCGCGCACGCGCTGGGACATGCCCAACCACGAACCGCGCGGCTGCGCGCGCGGCGCCAGCTACAGCTGGTACCTGTACAGCGCCAACCGCGTCAAGTACCCGATGGTGCGCGGCCGGTTGCTGGAACGCTGGCGCGCGGCGATGAAGACTGCCAGGAGCCCGGTCGAGGCCTGGGCCACGATCGTCGAGGACGACGCCGCGCGGCGCGACTACCAGAAGGTGCGCGGCATGGGCGGCTTCGTGCGCAGCAGCTGGGACGAGGTGAACCAGATCATCGCCGCGTCCAATGTCTACACGATCAAGAAACACGGCCCCGACCGTGTTATCGGCTTCAGCCCGATCCCGGCGATGAGCATGGTCAGCTACGCCGCGGGCAGCCGTTACCTGAGCCTGATCGGCGGCGTGTGCATGAGCTTCTACGACTGGTACTGCGACCTGCCGCCGGCCAGCCCGCAGGTTTGGGGCGAACAGACCGACGTGCCCGAATCGGCCGATTGGTACAACAGCACCTACATCATCGCCTGGGGCAGCAATGTGCCGCAGACGCGCACGCCCGATGCGCACTTCTTCACCGAGGTTCGCTACAAGGGCGCGAAGACGGTGGCGGTGACGCCCGACTACTCGGAAGTCGCCAAGCTGGCCGACATCTGGCTGCACCCCAAGCAGGGCACCGACGCCGCATTGGCGATGGCCTTCGGCCACGTCGCGCTCAACGAGTTCTACTTCAAGCAACGTTCGCCGTACTTCGACAACTACGCGCGCCGCTACACCGACCTGCCGCTGCTGGTGATGCTGAAGCAGCACACGCTGCCCGATGGCAGCACGACCCTGGTGCCCGACCGCTACCTGCGCGCCAGCGACTTCAACGGCAAGCTCGGTCAGGACAACAACCCGGAGTGGAAGACCGTGGCCTTCGACACCGGCGGCCGTGCCGTGCTGCCCAACGGCAGCATCGGGTTCCGCTGGGGCGCCGAGGGCCGCAGTGACCAGGGCAAGTGGAACCTGGAGAACAAGGAAGCGCGCCACGGTGCCGAGGTGAAGCTCAAGCTTTCCGTCATCGAAGATGGCGAGCAGGCGCACGAGATCGTCGGTGTCGGCCTGCCTTACTTCGGTGGCGTGAGCACGCCGCACTTCAAGTCGAACACCCAGAACGGCGAGGTCAACTTCGTCAAGGTGCCGGCCGTGCGCCTGCCCCTGGGCAAAGAAGGTGATGTCCGCGAGGCCCTGGTGGCCACGGTGTTCGACCTGCAGGTGGCGCAGTACGGCATCGACCGCGGCCTGGGCAGCGGTGCCCGCGCCGTCGGGCCCGACGGCGCCTACCCATCCAGCTACGACGACAACGCCGCCTACACCCCCGCCTGGGCCGAGAGCATCACCGGCACGCCGCGCGAGCAGATCATCACCGTGGCGCGGCAGTTTGCCGAGAACGCGCACAAGACCCAGGGCAAGTCGATGGTCATCATCGGCGCGGCGATGAACCACTGGTACCACGCCGACATGAACTACCGCGGTGTCATCAACCTGCTGATGATGTGCGGCTGCATCGGCCAAAGTGGCGGTGGCTGGGCGCACTACGTCGGCCAGGAAAAGCTGCGCCCGCAGACCGGCTGGACGCCGCTGGCCTTCGCGCTGGACTGGATCCGCCCACCGCGGCAGATGAACAGCACCAGTTTCTTCTACGCCCACACCGACCAGTGGCGCTACGAGAAGCTGGGCATGGAAGAGATCGTGTCACCGCTGGCCGACAGGAAGCTGTATGCCGGCAGCATGATCGACTACAACGTGCGCGCCGAACGCATGGGCTGGTTGCCCAGCGCGCCGCAGCTCAAGACCAACCCGCTGCAGGTGGTGAAGGACGCCACCGCAGCCGGCCTGGACGCCAAGGACTATGTGGTGCGCGGCCTCAAGGACGGCACCGTGCAGATGAGCTGCGAGGATCCGGATGCGCCGCAGAACTGGCCGCGTGTGCTGTTCGTCTGGCGCTCGAACCTGCTCGGTTCTTCGGGCAAGGGCCACGAGTATTTCTGCAAGCATTTGCTGGGCACCGAAAACGGCATCCAGGGCAAGGACCTCGGCAAGCACGACGCCAAGCCATCGGAAGTCAAGTGGCACGAGGAGGCACCCGTCGGCAAGCTCGATCTGGTGGTGACGCTGGACTTCCGCATGAGCACCACCTGCCTGTACAGCGACATCGTGCTGCCCACGGCCAGCTGGTACGAAAAGAACGACCTCAACACCAGCGACATGCACCCCTTCATCCACCCGCTGTCAGCCGCGGTGGACCCGGTGTGGCAGAGCCGAAGCGACTGGGAGATCTACAAGGGATTCGCCAAGACCTTCAGCGAGGTCTGCGTGGGCCACCTGGGCGTGGAAAAGGAAGTGGTGCTGACGCCCATCATGCACGACACCGCGGCTGAACTGGCGCAGCCCTTCGACGTCAAGGAATGGCGCAAGGGCCAGTGCGAGTTGATCCCCGGCAAGACCGCGCCGCAGATCGCGGTGGTCGAGCGCGACTACCCCAACGTGTTCAAACGCTTCACCGCGCTGGGCCCCTTGATGGACAAGCTGGGCAATGGCGGCAAGGGCATCGGCTGGAAGACCGGCACCGAGGTCGAACAGCTGGGCCAGCTGAACGGCACCACGCTGAGCGAAGGCGTGACGAAGGGCAGGCCCAGGATCGTCACCGACATCGACGCCTGCGAGGTCATCCTGCAACTGGCACCGGAGACCAACGGGCATGTGGCGGTGAAGGCCTGGCAGGCCCTGGGCAAGCAGACCGGCCGCGACCACACCCATCTGGCGCTGCACCGCGAGGACGAGAAGATCCGCTACCGCGACGTGCAGGCGCAGCCGCGCAAGATCATCAGCAGTCCGACCTGGAGCGGCATCGAGAGCGAGACGGTCAGCTACAACGCCGGCTATACCAACGTGCATGAACTGATCCCCTGGCGCACCCTCACCGGGCGGCAGCAGTTCTACCTGGACCACCCGTGGGTCATCGCCTTCGGCGAGGGCTTCAGCAGCTATCGCCCGCCAGTGGACCTGAAGACCACGGCCGGCATGCACAACATCAAGCCGAACGGCAACAAGGAGATCCTGCTCAACTTCATCACGCCGCACCAGAAGTGGGGCATCCACAGCACCTACAGCGACAACCTGATGATGCTGACGCTGAACCGCGGCGGCCCGGTGGTGTGGCTGAGCGAGGACGACGCCAAGGTGGCCGGCGTGGAGGACAACGACTGGGTCGAGGTCTTCAACATCAACGGCGCCATCGCCGCGCGCGCGGTGGTGAGCCAGCGTGTCAACCCCGGCATGCTGCTGATGTACCACGCGCAGGAAAAGATCATCAACACACCAGGCTCGCAGATCACCGGCGTGCGCGGCGGCATCCACAACAGCGTGACGCGCATCGTGCTCAAGCCCACGCACATGATCGGCGGCTACGCGCAGTTCAGCTACGGCTTCAACTACTACGGAACCATCGGCACCAACCGCGACGAGTTCGTGGTCGTGCGCAAGATGGTCAAGGTCGACTGGCTCGACACGCCACTCGGTGACGAGCGCGCCGAGACTGTTCAAGCTCAAGGAGAAGGCGCATGAAGATCCGCGCACAAGTCGGCATGGTCCTCAACCTGGACAAATGCATCGGCTGCCACACCTGCAGCGTGACCTGCAAAAACGTATGGACCAGCCGCCCGGGTGTCGAGTACGCCTGGTTCAACAACGTCGAGACCAAGCCCGGCATCGGCTACCCCAAGGAATGGGAGAACCAGGACAAGTGGAACGGCGGCTGGATCCGCAAGGCCAACGGCAGCATCGAGCCGCGCCAGGGCGGCAAGTGGAAGCTGCTGATGCGCATCTTCGCCAA
>JANNQO010000084.1:0-3855 GCA_031400795.1 Rubrivivax sp.
CAACGACAAGCCGCTGTGGCAGCACTTCGCGGCCAGCATGTTCCGCGTCTTCTCGGCCTTCGCGCTGGCCTGCGTCACCGCGATTCCGGTCGGCATCGCGATGGGCATGAGCCGCGTGGCTCGCGGCATCTTCGATCCGCCGCTGGAGTTCTACCGGCCGCTGCCGCCGCTGGCCTACCTGCCGCTGATCATCATCTGGTTCGGCATCGACGAGTTGCCCAAGGTGCTGCTGATCTTCCTGAGCTGCTTCGCGCCGCTGGCACTGGCCGCGCGCTCGGGCATGCGCAGCGCCTCGCAGGAGCAGATCAACGCCGCGTATTCGATGGGCGCGAGTTACGGCCAGGTGATCCGCCACGTCATCCTGCCTTCGGCGCTGCCCGACATCCTGATCGGCATGCGCATCGCCATCGGCTTCGGCTGGACGACGCTGGTCGCCGCCGAGATGGTGGCGGCCAACCTCGGGCTCGGGCAAATGGTCCTCAACGCATCGAACTTCCTGCGTACCGACATCGTCATCATGGGCATCATCGTCATCGGCGTGGTGGCCTACTCGTTCGATCTGCTGATGCGCTGGGTGGAGCGCAAGCTGGTACCGTGGAAGGGGCGCATGTAGCACCGCACTGCTGATGCGGGGCGAACAGCAGCGCCGCTTGGCCGCTGTTCGATCGATCACAGCAGGCCCCGGCGGCCTAAAAACGGCGCAGCATGCGCGCGCCGATCCGCCACGTCCCGCGGCGCCGGGCCGCGGCCCGGCTGCTGCTCACCTGCGCCTTGGTGATGGCGCTAGGCACGCTGGCCGGCGGGCGCGCCGGCGTCGATGTACCCGGCGCGGTTGCGCCTGCGCCGGCACAAGCCGGCGGCACCCCGCAACACCGGGGCGCCGCAGCGCCCATTGCATCGGCGGCCACGTCGCCATCGGCCACCGCTGCGACTGGCCGCCCACCGAGCATCGCTGAACCGCCGCCATTCGCACCGGGTGGCGACGACGTGAAGAACTGGGACGATCCAGCGCACCCGAGCGCACCGGTCGCGACCGGCACGCACGGCCTTCAACCGCGTCCGGCACAGCCCCGCGCACAGCCCGTGCCGGTGCTCGGCACCTCATGGCACAACCGTCAGCTCGCGGCCGCATTGCCGCTGCCCGACAGCAGCGCCGACAGGCCCATCACGGCGGGGGATTTCTTCCAGGAAGGCCAACTCGCACTGTTCACCGTGGTCGCCGCAGCCGACGGTTCGATGGCCGCCGCGTTCCTGGCCCGCGTCGACGCAGGACTTTGGGCCGACCGCAGCGCCGAACTGCTGGCCGACGCCGGCGATCGCCGGCTCTGTGCATCACCGCGCCAGGCGCTGACCGCCGACCTGAACCGCGACGGCAGGCCCGACGTCTACGTCGTGTGCAGCAACGCGTCGCACGTCGCTTTTGTCAGTCACCCCGACGGCGGCTACCGCAGGCTCGACACCGGGTTCAGCGCGTGGGCCACGCACGCCGAAGCCGCCGACGTGGATGGCGACGGCGACATCGACGTGTTCACCGTCGAAGCCGCGCGCGCGCAAGTGCTCTGGGGCCGCGGCGACGGGAGCTTCGACGACCGCGCCAGGTAGTCCGACGCCCCGGGGACTACCGTGCCAGGTAGTCCTGCACGGTCTCCCACGCCACCGTCTGCAGGAAGCGCGCGGTCGGCTCATCCAGACCCGCGGTGTACGGCAGGCCCACCGGCGACTGCTTCAGCAGCGCCGCGTAGACCGTCACCGCCGAGAGGTAGGTGCCGGCCATGCTCGGATGCCGCTTGTCGCTTGCGTAGAGGTTGACCTGCGGGCGCTGCGCGACCGACTTCGCGAACGCCAGCCCGACCGGGATCACGAGGGCGTTGTTGGCGTTGCCGGCCTGCGTGTAGGCCTCGGCCAGCTGCGCCGTCATCTCCGGCACGTCGGCGTAGGCCCAGGACATGAAGAACACCGGCTTCGTGCCGTGCCGGCGCACCGTGTCGCTGTGCTTCTTCGCGTATTCGTGGAACTGCGGCGCGAAGGTCGGGTGCACCGGGCACTGGCTGCAGTCCATCATGATCGCGACGTCGAACAAGCGGTCGAACTTGTTCGTCACGATGCGGTTGTCGGCGGTGAACGAGTACGAGCTGAGCGCGTTCGGGCGGAAGTACGACTCGACGTCGTGCCAGCCGAGACCCGATGCGCTGATCGTCGCCGACACCATGCGCATCGTGCGCCGCGGCGTCGATGCCGCGAGCAGCTGCCCGAGGTGCCCGTGCAGGCTGTTGTTGTAGTAGAAGAAACTGTTGCCGATGAAGAGCGCCGAGCTCAGGTTCTCGACGCCCGAGTCGCGCACGGCGGGCTTGGTCTGCGCGGCAGCGGGGCCTGCCGCGGCGAGCAGCAAGCCGATGGCGCAGCACAAGGCCGCGAGCTTCTTTGCAAGGAATGGGGTGGTCACGGGTCGCCTCCAGTTCTGGTTGTCACATGACGGCACGAGGCCGCGCCGCATTGTCGCGCAGCGGCAGGCACCGCCGCCGTGCCGGTCGACGGCCGAGGCCGCTAGCGCAGCCGCGGGCTGACGCGGTAACGCTCGCCGCGGTAGCGCGCGTCGAGCGCCTCGAGCACGGCAACCACGCCACCAGGGCTCCACGCGGCGAGCCACTCGAAAGGCCCGGCCGGGTAGTTCACGCCGAGCTTCATCGCGGCGTCGGCGCCCAGCGGTGTGCACACGCCTTGCTGCACGGCATCGGCGGCTTCGTTGATCAGCATCGCGATCGTTCGTGCGACGACCAAGCCCGGCGCATCGGCCAGCGGCAGCGGCGTGAAGCCGAGTGCGTGAAGCCAGGCGGCGGACTGCTGGCGCCACGCGTCGCTGGCCGCGCGGTTCACCGCGAAGGCCAGCGCCAGCCCGGCCGGCGCTGGCAAGGTGACCAGGCGGTCGAATACCGCGGTGTCGGCCACGCCGCTCGCCGCCGCCAACTCGCAGGCCGGGCTGCCATCGGTCATGACGAGCCGTGCACCGTCGATCGACAGGCCCGTCCAGTCGCTGTCGCGGGCGCGTGCCGGGCCCCAGCCCTGCGGGGCGAGCGCGCGGGCCGCGGCTTGTTCCAGGGCATCGGCAATCGCGCCCTCACCATGCACCGTCACCTCGCGCGCGGTCTGCGGCGCGTCGTACACCGCCACCGGCAGCGCTGACACGCCCTCGGGATAGCGGTAGAAACCTCGCCCGCTCTTGCGCCCCAGCAGCCCGCCGTCGACCATCTCGCGCTGCACCAGCGAGGGCCCATAGCGCTTGTCGTAGAAGTTGGCCTCGAAGACCGACTGCGTCACCGAGAAGTTGGTGTCGTGGCCGATCAGATCCATCAGCTCGCAGGGGCCCATGCGAAAGCCTGCGGCCTTCAGGCAGGCGTCCAGCACCGGCGGTGTGGCCGCCTGCTCGAGCAGCAGCGCGAGCGTTTCGGCGTAGTACGGCCGCGCGATGCGGTTGACGATGAAGCCGGGCGTGCTCTTCGCGTGCACCGGCACCTTGCCCCAGGCCTTGCTGAGTTCGAAGATCGCGTCGGCCACGCCGGTATCGGTGGCCAGGCCACTCACCACCTCGACCAGCTTCATCAGCGGCACGGGGTTGAAGAAATGCATGCCAACGAGTCGGCCGGGGTGCTTCAAACCGTTGGCAATCGCGGTGACGCTGATCGACGAGGTGTTGGTGGCGAGCACGCAGCGTTCGCCGACGAGGGTTTCGAGTTCGCGGAACAGCGCGCGTTTCACGTCGAGCTTCTCGACCACCGCTTCGATCACGAGGCCGACTTCGGCAGCCTGATGCAACGACGCGATCGGCGCGATGCGCGCGATCGCGGCCTGCGCGACGTC
>JANNQO010000085.1:0-19445 GCA_031400795.1 Rubrivivax sp.
CGCGACGCCGAGCTTGCGCGCCAGGTGGGCGGTGCTGTCGCGGGCGTTGGCCTGGAGCAGCGTGAGCAGTTGGCGGTCGAGGTCGTCACGGGCCATGGTTCGACATTGTGTTCGATTGCGCCGACGTTTCGACGAGAACCAAAATCATTACGTCGAATTGATGCTTTCTTTCGTCTGCGCCGCTGCCTAGACTCGCCGCTGAGTTTCACGGAGGAGATTTCCATGCGTATCGTTCTGCTCGGCGCCGGCCACATCGGCCAGACCATCGCGCGGCTGCTCGCCGAAAGCGGCGACTACCAGGTGACGGTGGTCGACCGCAGCAGCGAAGCGCTCGCGCATCTGCAAGCCGCCATCGATCACCCGCGCATCCGTCGCACGATGGCCGACACCTCGTCGCCGCAGGCGCTGCTGGCCGCGCTGCATGGCCACGACGCGCTGATCAACGCGCTGCCTTACCACCTGGCCACGCTGGCGGCAACACAGGCGCTCGCAGCCGGCTGCCACTACTTCGACCTCACCGAAGACGTGGCCGCCACCCGCGCCATCCAGCAGCTGGCCGACGGTGCCACCACCGCCTTCATGCCGCAGTGCGGCCTGGCGCCGGGCTTCATCGGCATCGTGGCGCACCACCTGACGAAGAGTTTCGACAGCCTGCTCGAGGTGAAGATGCGCGTCGGCGCGCTGCCGGCCTTTCCCACCAATGCGCTGAAATACAACCTGACGTGGAGCGTGGACGGCCTCATCAACGAGTACTGCCACCCCTGCGAGGCGATACGCGACGGCAAGAACATCGAGGTGCTGGCGCTCGAGGGGCTGGAGCACTTTTCGCTGGACGGCACCGAGTACGAGGCCTTCAACACCTCGGGCGGCCTGGGCACGCTGTGCGAAACGCTGGCCGGGCGCGTGCAGACGCTGGACTACAAGAGCGTGCGCTACCCCGGCCACCAGGCGCTGATGAAGATGCTGCTCGAAGAGCTGCTGCTGAAGGACGACCAGGAGACGCTGAAGGCCATCATGCGCAAGTCCATCCCCACGACCATGCAGGACGTGGTGCTGGTCTTCGTCACGGTCAGCGGCATGCGCCAGGGCACGCTCGTGCAGGAGGTCTTCGCGCGCAAGATCTTTGCCGACCGCAACGAAGCGCGGCCCCTCTCGGCGATCCAGATCACCACCGCGGCGGGCATCTGCGCGGCCGTGGACTTGTTCCGCGAAGGCAGGCTGCCGCAGCGCGGCTTCATCCGCCAGGAGCAGGTGGAGCTGCCGGCGTTTCTGGCCAATCGTTTCGGCTCGGCGTACCAGCAGTCGCGGCAGGTGGAAAGCATCGGCTGAAGCAGCAGGGGGGCCATCGCGGGCGACAGACAATCGCCGGATGTCCGCTCGCACCCAACTCGACCTTCGCAGCACGACCAGCGGGCCGGCTTCGCCCGAACACAAGCGCTTCCAGACGCTGATGGGCAAGATCGCGAAGGCCCGCGCGCGGCTCGAAGCCTGGCAGCGCGAGGCGCCGCTCTTCGCGCAGAGGCACGCCGCGCAGGCCGCGCCGCTGATCGAGCAGCTCACGCAGGCGCGGCGCGCCTGGGCTTTCGATCTGGAGGCGCTGATCGGCGCGCGGCGCTGGAGCAAGGCCGACCGCGAATGCCTGTCGCAGATGCTTGTCGAGCTGTGCGACACCTTGCTGGCGATCGCCGATGGGCCCGACGACGAGCTCAAGGCGCTCTACAACCGCCACTCCGAAACCGACTTCGACGACGAGGAGCGCCAGCACCTCGATTCGATGAAGGCGCTGATGGAGGAAGCGAGCGGCATCGAACTCGGCGACGAGCCGGCGGAATCGATCGACGAACTGATGGACCGTGCCCGCGAACAGATGGCGCAGCAGCCCCCCGAGACAGCACGGCGCCCGAAGCGCAAGACGGCGAATCAGCGGCGCGCCGAAGAAGACCAGCAGCGCATCTCGCAAACCGTGCGCGAGGTCTACCGCAAGCTGGCCAGCGCTTTGCACCCCGACCGCGTGGACGCCGACCTGCCGCGCGCCGAACGCGACGCGCGTACCGCGCTGATGCAGCGCGCCAACGTCGCCTACGAAGCCGGCGACCTGCTCGCGCTGCTGGAGCTGCAATTGCAGATCGAGCAGGTCGACCTGGCCAAGGCGAATCGCATGGCCGCCGAGCAAGTGCGCCATTTCAACAAGGTGCTGGCCGAACAGCTGCGCGAGCTGGAGATGGAGCTCGACGGCCGCCAGATGGCTTTCTGCGAAGCCTTCGGCCTCATCACCGAACAGCGCATCGACCCGGCGAAGCTGGACGATCTGCTTCGCGACCAACTGCGCCAGATCGGCGCCGTGCAGGCACGCATCACCTATGACCGCCGGCTGCTCGAACGCGGCGACATCACGCAGGTGCGGCAATTCTTCAAGCACTGGCGCCGCGAGCAGCGTGCGGCGGCTTTCGACGGTCTCTTCTTCTGACCATGCTCAACGTCTTCACCCTAGCCAACGGGCGCCTCTTCCAGGAAGAGATCGACCACGCGTCGGAGCTGGCCCATGTGCAGCCGGTGTGGGTCGACCTCGAAGCGCCCACCGACGAAGAAAAGACCTGGGTGCAGGAGCGCTTCGGCCTGACCATCCCCAGCGACGCTGTCGACGACGATCTCGAAGAATCGGCGCGTTTCTACGAGGAGGACAACGGCGAACTGCACATCCGCTCGGACTTCCTGATCCACGCCGACGAAGGCGAGGGCGGGCGCCCGGCGCGCAACGTGCGCGTGGCCTTCATCCTGCACAACAAGATGCTGTTTTCGGTGCACGCCGAAGACCTGCCGGTGTTTCGCCTGTTGCGGCTGCGCGCGCGGCGCATCCCGGCGCTGATTGAAGACGCCAAGGACGTGCTCCTGAAGCTCTACGACGCCGACGCCGAATACTCGGCGGACGTGCTGGAGGGCATCTACGACAAGCTCGAAGCGGTGAGCGCGCGCGTGCTGAAAGAAGACGTGAACGACCAGATGGCTGCCGAGGCGCTGGCCGCGATGGCACGCGAGGAAGACCTGAACGGCCGCATCCGCCGCAATGTGATGGACACGCGCCGGGCTTTGAGCTTCATGATGCGCAGCCGGATGCTGAATGCCGAGCAATTCGAAGAAGCGCGGCAGATCCTGCGCGACATCGATTCGCTCGATTCGCACACTGCGTTCCTGTTCGACAAGATCAATTTCCTGATGGACGCGATCGTCGGCTTCATCAACATCAACCAGAACAAGATCATCAAGATCTTCTCGGTAGCCAGCGTGGCATTGCTGCCGCCGACGCTGATTGCCAGCATCTACGGCATGAACTTCAAGGCCATGCCGGAGCTGGATTGGAGCTGGGGCTACCCGTTCGCGATTGCGCTGATGTTCGCTTCGGTGGCAGCGCCGATCATCTATTTCAGGCGCAAAGGCTGGTTGCGCTGAGGGGGGGTTTCAGCCGTTGGCGCGCCCCTTCAACCAACGCATCAGCGCTCCAACAACCGGCAGTTTCTCGTACAACTCCTCCGCCGCATCCCAATAGTCCCGATGCTCGGCAATGCGCCCGTCATTGGCAAAGCGCAATTGCGACCCGCCGCGAATGCACTGCTCTTCGCGCGAGAAGCGCTTCATGCGGAACCGGAAGTCCCAGCTCAGAAAGGCCTGCTCGCCCTCGGCAATCGCATCGCGGATCACGAAGCGCGGCCCGTCGAGCGTATCGAACATATGCTCGAAGATCCGCCGGATCGCGGCCACACCCTGCACCTCGTTGAACGGATCCTTGAAGCGCGCATCGGCGCTGTAGAACTCACCGAGCCGCCGCACACCGTCGCGGGTCAGCGACTCGAACAGTTCGATGACCCGTTGCACGCGCGGATCGGCATGCCGCTGCACCGTCACAACCCCGTCAAGCGTCTGATCGCGCGGAAATACAGCGCGTCGCCGAGATGGCTCAACGCCTTCACCCAGCCCGTGAAGCGCTTCGGAAAGTGCATCTGGAACTCGCCACGCCGCCAGCCCTCGGTGATGTGCCGCGCCGCTTCTTCGGCGCTGATCAGTCCGGGCATGCGGTAGTCGTTTTGCTCGGTGAGCGGTGTCTCCACGTAGCCGGGGCAGACCACCGAGACACCGATGCCATGGTCGGTGAGGTCGAAGTACAGACTCTCGGCGAGGTTGATCAGCGCCGCCTTGGTCGGCCCGTAGGCCAGCGCCTTGGGCAGGCCGCGGTAGCCCGAGACGCTGCTCACCAGGCTCAGGTGCCCGCCGCGCTGCGCCAGCAGCACCGGCAGCACGGCATCCAGCAGGTGCAGCGCGCCGACGTAGTTCACCTGCTGGTGGCGCAGCGCATCGTCCAGGTCGAAAGCGGTGGCGCGCATCGCCTTGTAGTAGCCGGCGCAATACACGGCCAGATCGATGCGGCCGCGTTCGGCGACGATGCGTGCCGAGGCCTCGCGCATCGCCAGGCGGTCGGTCGCGTCCAGCGTGATCGCCAGGCTGCCGGGGTGTTCGCGTACGAAGGCGTCGAGCGTGGCCGCGCTGCGCGCCGAAACCACCACGCGTGCGCCGGTGGCGTGCAGCCGCGCCGCGGTGGCGCGGCCGATGCCGGTGGAAGCGCCGACCAGCCAGACCACTTGGCCGGCCCAGCTGTCGATGCGCGGGTTCAAAGGCATGGGGTGCTCATTCGCGCGTGAACGACAAGGTCACTTCGCCCAGCCGGATGCCGAACTTGCTCATCACCGCCTTGTTCAGCATCACGCGCTCGTCCACCAAGTACATCCAATCATCGAACGCCACCTCGTAGACCTTGTCGCCCACCGGCAGGCGCAGCGTGTACTGCCAGTTCAGCGCGTTGCCGGCGGCGATGCCGATCGCCTCGCCCACCACGTCGTCGGCGCGGCCGAGGTAGCGGCCATTGCCCTGGTCGGTGAGGCGCCAGATGCGCTGTTCTGTCTTGCCGTCGCTGTACGTGAAGCGTTCGTCGAGCACGCCCTGGTTGCCACTCCAGCTGCAGGTCATCGCAACGACGAAGCGGCGCTGCACTTTGCCCGCTCGGTCGGTGAACATGCCGTGCGCCGTGAGCTTGCCGTTGAAGTAGGTTTTCAGGTCGAGCAGCGGGCGCTCAGCGGCATAGTCGACCGGGGTCGGCGCGGCGCATCCGGTGATGAATGCGGCGCCGGTGGCACCCGCGGCGCCAAGCAGCAGACGTCGTTTCATGAAGGCCTTTCGACGAGGGTGGCATCGGCGCTGCCGCGCCGGATGCAGTAGAGCCACAGCAGCGCCGCGGCGGCGAGCTTGAGCAGGCAGGGCAGCAGGCAATAGGCCAGCGTCAATGCACGCAGTGCCTCCGGGCTGCTGCTGCCCGGCGCGTACCCGAAACCCTGCAGCAGCGGCAGCGCCAGGCCCGCGGCCAGCGCGAGATTGAGCTTGGTGGCGAAGTTCCACCAGCCGAAGTAGCCGCCTTCCAGCCGCCCGGCATGGCCGGCACGCTGGATCACCCCGGCCAGCAGCGCGCCGGGGATCGCCAGGTCGGCGCCGAGCGCGATGCCGCTGGCGATGCATACGGCGGTGAAGGCGGCCACGTCGCCGGCGGCCAGGCCGATCGCCCAGGCGAACGTGGCGATGGCCAGCAGCATGCCAGCGAGCCAGCTGCGCGCCAGGCCGATGCGCACAATGAGCTTCACCCACAGCGGCATCGAGAGAGCGCCGGCAGCGAAGTAGCTGGCCAGGAACAAGGGTTCGTAGGCCGGCGCTTGCAGGCGGTCGCGAATGAAGAACAGCACCAGTGTGGCTGGCACCGCGCTGGCCACGCCGTTGACCAGGTAGATCGCGAGCAGGCGCCGGAACGCCGGAATTTTCAGCGGCATCTGCATCGAGCCCGGCTGCGGCGCGTCGCCATGCCTGGGCGATGGCGCCAGGCGTGCCAGCAGCACCAGCGCCAACAGCAACGTGACCGCGAAGACCGCCGTCGATGCGCCCAACCCCGCCACCGAAGGCAGCACGCTCGCGGTCAGCACGCCGACCAGCGCGAGTCCTTCGCGCCAGGAGACGACCCGCGAGCGCTGCGCTTCATCGCCACCCAGCCGCGCGCCCCAGGCCTGGTGCACGATGCTCAGCACGCTGTAGCTGAGGTAGGTCACGGCCAGCATCGCGCCGCACCAGGCGAGCAGCGCGGCAGTGCCCTGCACCGCCGGGAAGAACAGCGCAGCGAAGCCGGCCACGAGCACTACCGCTGCCGCGCACGCGGCAGTCAACACGCGCTGCCGGGAATGGGCAAACCAGCCGTCGGCCCAGCACCCGATCCAGGGGTCGAACAGCGCATCGAGCAGCCGCGCCCCCAACAGCAGCAAGCCGAGTGCTGCCAGCGGAACGCCGAACACGCTGGCGTAGTGATTCGGCAGCAGCACATACAGCGGCAGCGCGACGAAGGCCAGCGGCAGGCCGAGCGCGCCGTAGGCCAAGCCCTGGCCGGGCGTGATCGTGTTCACGAGCCGCCCGCCCGCCCGAGCAGCGCTTCGCGCAGCGCCGGCTCCGAACTGCGCGGCGACAGCCACACGCCGAAAAAGAGCCGCGTGAACTCGGCGTCGCGCAGCTCGCCGGTGAAGCGCCCGTTGACGAAGAAGCGGCTCGATCGGCCAGGCTGCTGCACCCCGCTGATGCGGTCGCCTTCCTTCACGTCCGGGAACAGGCGCTGCATCGCTGCGAGCCAGCGCTCGCCTTCTTCGGCGCCGATCTCGCGCTGGCGCCGCATCTCCTTCAGCGATCGATCCGCGATTTGCCGGCCGACCATCGATCGTGCGTATTCGATTTCGAGCACCAGCGGTTGCGCGGCCCAGTCGTCGTCACCGAGCGGCGCCGCCGCCCACAGCCGCGCGTCGTACACGCGCAGGCCGAAGAAGCGCAAGCGCCCGCCGCCGAGCAGCCTGGCGCCGGGCAGCTCGGCCTGCACTTCCGCCGGTGCCGCCTGCGCCCGCGCAGCGCTTGCCGGCAGTGCCAGCAGCGCCAGACAGGAACGGCGTGAGATGCCCATCTTCAAACGCGTCTCAGCGTGAACTGCACGACATTGGTGTTGCCGGTGGCGAACGCCGCTTCGCAATACGCCAGATAGAACTCCCAGGTGCGCATGAAACGTGTGTCGAAGCCGAGCTGGCGCACCTCGCCGTCGCGGGCCAGGAACTGATGTCGCCAGCGCTTCAGGGTCTCGGCGTAGTCGGCCCCGAACGCGAGTTCATTCACTACCTCGAGGCCAGCCCGTGCTGCCTCGGCGCGGAACACCTGGGCGCTGGGCAGCATGCCGCCGGGGAAGATGTACTGCTGGATGAAGTCGGTGGAGCGGGCGTAGCGCTCGAACAGATCGTCGCGGATGGTGATGGTCTGGATGCAGGCGCGGCCGCCCGTCTTCAACTGGCGCTTCAGCGTGGCGAAGTAGTCGCCCCAGTATTCGCGGCCGACAGCTTCGAACATCTCGATCGATATCACAGCGTCGAAGGGGCCATCGTCGATCTCGCGGTAGTCCTGCAAGCGCAGCGCGCAACGCGGCGCCAGGCCTTTGCGCTGCAGCCGTTCACGCGCGAACTCCAACTGTTCATCCGACAGGGTGAGGCCCACCACCTCGGCGCCGAAGTCCGCCGCCGCCATCTCGGCCAGCGCACCCCAGCCGCAGCCGATCTCGAGCAGCCGCTGCCCGGGCAGCAACTCGCATTCGGCCAGCGCGCGCTTCACCTTGGCGGCCTGCGCCTGCGCGGTGGGCCGTGACAGGTCGCCTTCGAACAGCGCGCTCGAGTAGTTCATCGTCTCGTCCAGCCACAGGCGATAGAACGGATTGCCGATGTCGTAGTGCGCGTGGATGTTGCGGCGGCTGCCGTGGCGCGAATTGCGGTTCAGCAGGTGCTTGGCGCGGTACAAGAGCGAGCCCCACCACGAGCCGTAGACCACCGACTCCACGGCATCGCGGTTGGCAATGAAGACACGCAGCAGCTCGACCAGATCGGGGCTGGTCCAGCGGCCGTCGATATAGGTCTCGGCGAATCCGATGTCGCCACTCTTCAGCGCGGCCGAGCACACGCTCCAGTCGAGCAGGCGGATGGCGGCACGCGGTTCATCGCTGCGGCCCGTGCCGAAGTGCGTGAGCGTGCCGTCGAAGAGCTGCACGTCCAGCGTGCCGACTTGCAGCGATCGCATCAGCTTGAACACCGCGCGCGCCGCGGCGGGGGCGGAGTCGGGCAGGGCCAGGGCAGGGGCAGTGGTGGTGGTGGAGTTCATCGCTGGAAACGGTCATCGGGACGTGAAGAGCGGCGGTGGTGTGGGTTTGCGCTGCAGCGGCACGCGCTTGAACAGCAGCTGCAAGGCCTGCCAATGGATGCGAGCAATGACACCGAAGGTCATCAGCGGCATGCCGAGCAGCGCGCGGCGCATGCTGCTTGCAGTGAGCGGCTCGAGACGGCCGGCCAGGCTCGTGCGCAGCAGCGGCCCCTCGGCTTCGTCGAGATCCACCCGCGCCAGGATGCGATCGGCGCTGCGCATGAAGCGGAAGCGGTAGTCGCCCTGCGTGCCGTTGAACGGTGAGACATGGAACACCTTGCTCGCGCGCTGCTCGCGACCGAAGGCCAGGTCCGGGCCGGCGAGCAGGTAGGCATGGCGCTCGCCGAAAGTGTTGTTGACCTCGGCCAGCACGGGGGCCAGGCTGCCGTCACGGCGCTGCGCGTACCAGAAGCTCACCGGCTTGAAGACATAGCCGAGCACGCGCGGGTAGGTCTGCAACCAGACCTCGCCGTCGGCATCGCGCACGCCTTCGCGTTCGAGCAGCGCGTCGAACCAGGCCAGCGCGTCGGCGCTGCCTTCGCCGTGATCGCGGTCGAAGAACGCCATCGGTGCCCAGCGGTTGCGCGCGAGTGCCGGGTCGGGCGCTTCGCGCAGAGCGCGCAGCGGCAGCACGAGGAAGTAGCTCGGGTATCGAAAAGCATGCACCACCGGCCGCAGGCGCTGGTGCCACACAGTGCCGAAGGCGATCAGGGCGCTCACGCCGGTACTCGCGCCGCCGCGGGCGTCGGCCGGTGCGACCATTGGAGTGTCATCTGATCGACGACCTGATTCGCCGACATCAGGCCGTCTTCGTGGAAGCCGTAGCGAGTCCACGCACCTGCGTACCAGGCGTGGCGGCGGCCCTGGATGCCGGGCAGCAAGCGCTGCGCGCGCAGCGCCGCCACATCGAAGACCGGGTGGCTGTACTCGAAGCGGCCGTGCACCAGAGCCGGTTCGGGCTCGCGCACCGGGTTCAGCGAGACGATCACCGGCTGCCGCCAGGGCAGTGGCTGCAGGCGGTTGATCAGGTAGTGCAGGCACACGCCGTCCAACCCGCTGCCGGCTCGGTGCGCGCGTTCGTAGTTCCACGCCGCCCAGGCCGCGGTCCGCCGCGGCAACATGTGCACATCGGTGTGCAGCAGCGCGCGGTTGGGCTGGAAGCGGATCGCCGAGAGCACTGCTCGCTCGGCCTCGGTGCCGTCGGACAGCAGCGCCAGCGCCTGGTCGCTGTGGCAGGCGAACACCACCTCGTCGAAGCGCTCGGTGCCCTGCTCGGTGCTGACGTGCACATCGCGGCCGCCCAGGCCGTCGCGTGTGACGGCACGCACCGGCGTGCTGGCCCTTGCGTCCGGAATGCGCTGCAAAAGCGCCTGCACGTAGTGTTTCGCGCCGCCGGCCACGGTGTGCCATTGCGGCCGGTCCTGCACCTGCAGCAGGCCGTGGTTGTGGCAAAAGCGGATCAGCGTGCCGATCGGGAAATGCAGCATCTGCTCGGTGGGGCAGGACCAGATGCAGCCGATCATCGGCAGCAGGTACCAGTGTCGGAATGCCTCGCCGAAATGGTGCTGGTCGAGGAAGGCGGCGATGTCTTGTTGCAGCGCGCTTTCGCTGCCGCTGGTGGCCAGAGCGGTGGTCAAGCGGTTGAAGCGCAGCAGGTCAGCCAGCATGCGCAGGAACGCCGGCTTCAGCAGGTTGCCGCGCTGCGCGAAGACGGTGTTCAGGCTGCGCCCGCTCCACTCCAGGTCTTCGTCCGGCACCTGGACCGAAAACGACATCTCGGACTTCGCCGTGCGTACCCCGAGTGTCTCGAACAGTCGTACCAGCTGCGGGTAGGTACGGGGGTTGAAGACGAGGAATCCGGTGTCCACGCCATGCGTCACGCCGTCCAGCGTGAGGTCCACGGTGTGGGTGTGGCCACCGAAGTAACCGCTCGCCTCGAAGAGCGTCACCTGGGCCTGGTCGGCCAGCCGCCAAGCGGTGGCCAGGCCGGCGATGCCGGCGCCGATCACGGCGACCCGCGGCATCAAAGCTCAGACCCCAAAAAAAAGGGGAACCGCTGACCGCGGTGCCCCTTGGCTGGAAATTCTGCTGCGTGGCGCCCCCGAGCGAACGAGGGAGGGAGGGAGGAGGAGAGGGAGTGCCCGGAGATTGCAGGACAGGCCTGACCACGCAACAGGAGAAACTTCACGACCGGCTGCCATTCGAAAAATACGCCGGCCGGCCGAATTAAGACGCATCAGCATGGCGAAAGTTCCGGCGCGTCGCCACGGCAAGCCGTAACAACATGCTGCTTGGGAGTAGACTTGTTGGTCATGAAGAGACCGAATAGTAATATTTTAGCTGAGCAAGTTCACTGTGACCCCATGGCTGTTGTGGGTTAGTCAGCCCGAACTCCTAGAATCTTCCGTTTCGTGTGAGGCGCGGCATGCTCTACCCCGAACTCTTCAAACAGCTCGAATCCGTGCGCTGGAACATGGATTCCGACATCCCCTGGGCTGGGTTCGACGCCAGCCGCCTGAGCAACGAGCAGGCGCAGACGATCAAGATGAACGCCATCACCGAATGGGCTGCTTTGCCGGCAACGGAGATGTTCCTGCGCGACAACCGCGAGGACAGCGACTTCTCGGCCTTCATAAGCGTCTGGTTCTTCGAGGAGCAGAAACATTCGCTGGTGCTGATGGAGTACCTGCGGCGCTTTCGCCCCGACCTGGTACCGACCGAAGAAGAGCTGCACGAGGTGCGTTTCGAGTTCGACCCGGCGCCGGCGCTGGAAACGCTGATGCTGCACTTCTGCGGCGAGATCCGGCTCAACCACTGGTACCGCCGCGCCGCCGAGTGGCACACCGAGCCGGTCATCAAGGCCATCTACGAGACGCTGGCGCGCGACGAAGCGCGCCACGGCGGCGCTTACCTGCGCTACATGAAGCGCGCGCTGACGCGTTTCGGCGACGAGGCCCGCGCCGCTTTCGCCAAGGTCGGCGTGTTGATGGCCAGCGCGCGGCGCACCGCACAGGCGCTGCACCCGACCAACCTGCACGTCAACGTGAAGCTGTTCCCGCGCGACACCATCCAAAGCCGGCTGCCCGATCCGCAGTGGCTGGAACAGTGGCTCGATCAGCAGATCAAGTTCGACGCGGTGTGGGAGAACAAGGTCGTCGAGCGCATCCTGCACAACATGAGCCTGCTGATGGAGCGCAGTTTCGCCAGCGTCCAGGAACTCAACCGTTACCGCAAGGAAGTGCTGGCGAGCCTGGCCTTGCCGCGCGTGCAGCCGACCTGATACGCCAGGCCAACGGCGCAGCGGCCGGGCGGGGGTTCATCCGTCAGGGGTTGTTCGGCTGCGCTTCAGGTGCGGCATCGTCCGCAGCGCCGTCCAGCGGTGGGTGGCCGGCTTCGCGCGCCAGCGCGATCCAGGCACACAGCAGGCCGCACAAGGCGCCGGTGGCATGGGCCAGCGGTGCCACCGCAATGTCGCTGCCGGAGGCCGCGCGCAGAGCCGGGCCCCAGGGCGCTTCGAGCGCGATCTTCACGGCCAGGCCCGCCAGCAGCGCCCAGCCGATCCACACCGTGCGCCCGCTGCCGCGCTGCACGATGAAGACCGAGGCCACCGCCACCCCGCCGTGCAGCAGGCCCGACAGGCCACCGTAGTGCAACAACTCGGGCCGCAGCAGCAACGCCAGGTGCGTGAACGGCCAGCTCGCGCCCCAGGCCAGCGCCAGCACCGCCGGCACGTTGGCCACGCGACCGAGTGCGGCCACGGCGAACAGGCCGGCCAGATTGGCACTCAGGTGCAGCGGGCTCCAGTGCACGAAAGCCGCTGTCCACCAGCGCCACGGTTCGCCCGCAGCCAGGCCCGGCTGCCAATCCAGCGCGGCGCGCGGTGCGAACCAGCCGGCCAGGGCGCCCAGTGCGAGCAGCGCCCCGAGCAGCAGCCACAGCTTGCCTTTGCGATCAGTCATCAGCCGAAGACCTGGCGCCACAGCGCAAGCACGGCCTGGCGCGGCGCGGCCCAGGCCTCGGGGTCGAACTGCGTGGGCTGCTCGTCGAGCCGCGCGCGGTGTTGCGCGCGGCGCATCTCGCGGTACGCGTCGGCGCCCGAGCGGCCGATGCCGGGGCCGAGCAGCCCGCTGTCTTCGGCGCGCTGCAGCAAGGCGATGTTGCCGGCATTGGCGAGCAGCGCCTCGTGTCCGGCACCCTCGGCCAGCACCAGGTACTGCACGCAGAACTCCACGTCCATCATGCCGCCGGTGCTGTGTTTGACGTCGAAGCGCCCGGCCGGTACCGGCCGCGCCGCGCGCACCTTCTCGCGCATCGCCTGCACTTCGCGATTGAGCGCCGCGTGGTCGCGCGCGGACTTCAGCACCGCGCAGCGCACCGCTTCCACCGGCGCTTGCAGCGCAGGCGCGCCGGCCGCAAAACGTGCTCGCGTGATCGCCTGGTGCTCCCAGGTCCACGCGGTGTTGCTGCCGCGCCCGCGCTGGTAGCGGTCGAAGGACTCGAGCGAGGTGACGAGCAGCCCGGAATTGCCGTTCGGGCGCAGCGCGGTGTCGATGTCGAACAGCTCGCCGGCTGCGGTGCGCAGCGTCAGCCAGGTGATGAGTTTGCGCACGAAACTGCCGTAGACCTCTTGCGCGCGGTCGGCATCGGGCTCGTCGCGCTGGTCGTAGACGAAGACCACGTCCAGGTCGCTGCCGTAGCCGAGTTCCTTGCCGCCGAGCTTGCCGTAGGCGATCACCGCCAGAGCCGGCACCTCGCGGTGGCGCTGGCGGTGCAGCGCCCAGGCCCAGCGCATCGTCGTGGCGAGGATCGCATCGGCCAGCGCCGACAAGTCGTCGGCCACCTGCTCGACCGTGAGCCGCCCCTCGACATCGCGCACCAGCGTGCGAAAGACCTCGGCATGGTGCGCGCGGCGCAGCGTGTCCATCAGTTGCTCTTCGTCGGCCTCGCCGCTGCGCTGCCAGCCGGCGTGGCGCTGGTCGAGTTCGGCGACGAAGGCGGCGGGGTCGAAGCGCTGCTCGAGCAAGCGCTCGTCGGCAAGTTCGTCGATCACGCCCGGGTGGCGCATCAGGTACTGCATCGGCCAGCGCGCCATGCCCAACAGGCGCAACAACCGGCGCTGCACCTCGGGCCGCTCGACCAGCAGCGCCAGGTAGTTCTCGCGTTTGAGCAGCGGCTCGACCCAGTCGATGAAGCGCAGCGTGGCCTCCAGCGTGCACTGGCCGCTGGCCATGGTGGCGGCGGCGCTTTGCATCAGCCGGCCCAGGCGCAGCCGCGACTCGTCGCGCAGCTGCGCCACGCGCGGCGTCTCGGCCCACACCTGCACGCGCTCGGCCATCGGCGGTGGCAGCTTGGCCAGCAAGGCCGGGCTGTCGATGGGCAGGGGCCCGGGCCCGCAATTGCGGCAGGGCGAGGGGCCGGGCACCGTGCCGCGGCCGTCGTGCAACAAGGCGTCGAATTCGGACGCCACCAGTTCGCGAACCTGGCCGAGACGATCGAGCAACGCGCAGGCTTCGGACGGGCCGGCCAGGCCCAGGCTGCGCGCGATCCAGGC
The DNA here is from genome assembly GCA_031400795.1 of Rubrivivax sp. Taxonomy (GTDB): domain Bacteria; phylum Pseudomonadota; class Gammaproteobacteria; order Burkholderiales; family Burkholderiaceae_C; genus Rubrivivax. Next base: position 13,850 of record JANNQO010000085.1, read on the forward strand.
CAGGTCGGCGTCGTCAGTGGGCAGCAGGTGCGTCTGCTGGTCGTCCAGGTACTGCACACGGTGCTCCACGCGGCGCAGGAATTCGTAGCCGGCGGCCAGGCGCGATGCGGTCTCGGCGCGCATCAGCCCGCGTTCGACGAGCCGTACCAGGCCCTTCAGCGTGGAACGCGTGCGGATCTCGGGGAACTGGCCGCCGCGCACCACCAGCATCAGTTGCACGATGAACTCGATCTCGCGGATGCCGCCGCGCGACAGCTTCACGTCGTTGGCGCGCTCTGGGCGGCCGGCGGCGCGGCGCTGCGCTTCGTCGCGAATCTTCTGGTGCAACTGGCGCAGACCTTCGAAGACACCGTAGTCGAGGTAGCGCCGGTAGACGAACGGCGTGACCAGCGAGCGCAACGCCAAGGCGCGGCCGCTTTCCACCGCGGCTTGCGGCGCCACGATGCGGCTCTTCAGCCAGGCGAAGCGCTCCCACTCGCGGCCTTGCACCTGGAAATATTCTTCCAACATCGCCAGGCTCACCACCGGTGGGCCCGACAGGCCGTTGGGCCGCAGCGCCAGGTCCATGCGGAACACGAAGCCGTCGTCAGTGGTGTCGCCGATCAGCGCCTGCAACCGCTTGGCGACGAAAGCGAAATACTCGTGCGCCGAGACCGGCCGGGCGCCGCTGCAGAGGCCGTCTTCTTCGTAGACGTAGACCAGGTCGATGTCCGACGAAACGTTGAGCTCGCGCGCGCCGAGTTTGCCCATGCCGACGATCCACAGCTGGATGCGTTGCCCGGTCTCGTTCATCGGCGCGCCGTGGCGGGCATCGGCCTCGGCCAGCGCCTCGGCCAGCGCGAGCTCCAGCGTCACCTGCGCCAGATCGGTCATCGCGCCGCAGACGTCCGGCAGCGGCGCTTGCCGCTCGACATCCAGCACCGCCAGGCGCTCGATGATCAACTGGCGCGCCACGCGCATCGCGATCGGCAGGGTCAGGCCTTGCGTTTCGAGGGTGGTGACGAGTGTGCGCACCATCGCGCTGTCGGGCAGGCCCGGTGGCACCAGGTCCCGCTCGGCTGCATAGCGGCGGCGGATGCGCTGCACGTAGCGTGAATGGCTTGCCAGTGGCGTCGCCGACGGCGACGGGCTCGGCTCGACTTGCTGGCCAGCGGCGGACATGGAGCGTGGTAGATTGATTCGACAGATTCTGCCCGAGCCAGGCAGCGTGCATGGCAGGGTCCGCACCATGTCCAAGCTGAAGATCGCTGCCATTCAAATGGTCTCGACACCCGAGGTGGCCGAGAACCTCGCGAGCGCCGAAATCCTGATCGCCGACGCCGCTGCGGCCGGTGCCGGCTTCGTGTTGCTGCCCGAGTATTTCTGCTTGATGGGGCAACGCGACGACGACAAGCTGCGCGTGGCCGAAGCGCTCGGCGAAGGCCCGATCCAGGCCACGTTGTCGGCCGCGGCGCGGCGCCATGGCCTGTGGTTGGCCGGTGGCACCTTGCCGCTGCGCAGCGATCAGCCCGAGCGGGTGCGCAACGCGTTGCTCGTCTGGAAGCCCGACGGCAGCCTGGCCACGCGCTACGACAAGATGCACCTGTTCGCGTACGACAACGGCCGCGAACGCTACGACGAAGGCCGCGTGCTGCAAGCCGGCGCCGAGCCGGTGGCGGTACAGGCCGGTCCCTGGCGCATCGGCCTCTCGATCTGCTACGACTTGCGCTTCCCCGAGCTCTACCGATCGTTGATGACACCGCCCTGCGACTTGCTGTGCGTGCCCTCGGCCTTCACCTACACCACCGGCCGCGCGCACTGGGAGCTGCTGCTGCGCGCCCGCGCCGTGGAAAACCAGTGTTACGTGATCGCCGCCGCGCAGGGCGGCACGCACCGCAACGGCCGCCGCACCTGGGGCCACAGCCTCATCGTCGACCCCTGGGGCGAGGTGCTGGCGGTGCGGCCCGAGGGCGAGGGCGTGGTGCTGGCCGAGATCGGCCGCGAGCGCATCGACGAGGTGCGGCAGCAACTGCCGGCGTTGGCGCACCGCAGGCTGTAGTTCACCTCGAGACGGCTCGCCCGGATCAGCCACGGCCTGCCCAAGCACTGCGCAGCATCAGCCACGCGCGGCGCTGTTTTCATCGCCTTCCGAACATCATCTGGCGCGCCAGCATCGATTTCAGCGGCGTGGCCGCTTCGAACCCAGCCAGGCCGAGCGCGCGCAGCGGCGCCAGCAGCGGCGCGCGCCAGGCAAAACCGCGCGCCAGCAGATCGGTGCTGACGAGGGTGCTCCAGCGATCGAGCGCCCGCGCGCGGTCGAAGCCGGCCAGCGCACGCTCGACATCGCGCTCGTCGCGCAGCCGTTGCACCAGTTCGTGAGCGTCGCGCAGGCCCAGGTTCAAGCCCTGGCCGGCCACCGGGTGCAAGGTCTGCGCGGCGTTGCCGATGCGCACGCAGCGGCCCTGCACGAGCGAGCGTTCGGCGTTCAGTCCGAGCGCGAACGGCTTCAGCGCCGAGAGCGCCGTGATGCGCCCCGCGATCTCGGGCAGCAGGCTCTGCACGAGCACCAGGCGCTCGGCCTCATCGAGCGACTGCACCGGGTCGTCGTCGCGCGCCACGCACCACACGATCGCGGCGCGGCTCGTGTCCGGTGGCGTGCCGGCCTGCGCGGGCAGCGGCAGCAAGGCCAGCGGCCCGGCGCGCGTGAAGCGTTCGAACGCCGTCGCCGCGGGCGCGCCGTGCAACGTGGCCGTGCCGACCCAGGCGGTCTGCGCGTAGTCGTGTCTCCAGGCCTTGCGCGACTGTTCGGCAAACACCCCGCCCTCGGCGATCACCGCCACATCGAAAGTCTCGACGCTGCCGGTGTCCAGGCTCACGCCTTCGGCAGCCGGAAGCACCGCCGCCACCGGCGTACCCAAGCGAAGCGCCAGGCGTTGCGGCTCGCGCGCCGCTTCATCGATCCAGGCCTGCTGCAAGGCCGACACCAATGCGCCGTAGGAGAGCACCGCGCCGAGCATCGGCACGCCTTCGTCGGTGGCGCGCAAATGCACCTCGGCGGCCGGGTGCGAAGGCGGTGCCTGCGAGACATGCACGTCCAGGATGGGTTGCGCCAGCGCCGTCGGCCACGCCGACAAGCGCTGCAACAACTGCACGCTGCCCAGAGCCAGCGCCAGCGTGCGCGGATCCTGCGCCACGTCTTTGTCGGCAGGCCGTGCGTCGAAAACGGTGATCGATGCCAGTTGCAGCGAACGTGCGGCCAGCAGCGCCAGCGCCAGCCCCGAAGGCCCTGCGCCCACCACCGCCAGTCTCAGCGCCGTCTTCATTTGCACGAGCAACCCCCCGCGTATTATTCGTCGCGCCTGCATGAGCAGGATCGACCGACGGGAGCAAGGCCATGGCGCTGATGGACTTCATCAAGAAACAGTTCATCGACATCCTCGAATGGACCGAGAGCGGCGATGGCACGCTCGCCTTTCGCTACCCGATGGCCGACAACGAGATCCAGTACGGCGCCTCGCTGACCGTGCGCGAAAGCCAGGTGGCGGTGTTCGTCAACGAAGGCAAGGTGGCCGACGTGTTCGCCCCGGGCATGCACAAGCTGACCACGCAGACGCTGCCGGTGCTGACCTACCTGAAGAACTGGGACAAACTCTTCGAGAGCCCGTTCAAGAGCGATGTGTACTTCTTCAGCACGCGCCAGCAGATCGACCGCCGCTGGGGCACCACGCAGCCGGTGACGATCCGCGACAAGGATTTCGGCGCGGTGCGGCTGCGCGCTTTCGGCAACTACGCCTACCACGTCGCCGATGCCAAGGCCTTCCACGTCGCCATCTCGGGCACCCGCGACCGCTACACCGTGGAAGACCTCGACGGCCAGTTGCGCGGGCTGATGCTGCAGCACATCAGCGACGCGGTGGCGCAAAGCGGCGTTGCGTTCCTGGATCTCGCCGCGAACCAGATCGAGTTCGCCAAACAACTGCAAGGCGCCACCGCCGAAGAATTCACCAAGCTCGGCCTGGCGCTGGATTCGGTGACGATGCAAAACGTCAGCCTGCCCGAGGAGCTGCAGAAGATTCTCGACCAGAAGATCGGCATGGGCATGGTCGGCGGCGACATGGGCAAGTTCATGCAGTACCAGACGGCGCAGGCGATCCCGAAGTTCGCCGAAGGCGCTGGCGGCGGCGGTGTGGTCGGCGACGCGATGGGCCTGGGTGCAGGGGTCGCGCTGGGCCAGGTGATGGCGCAGCAGTTGAACCAGGGCCTGCAAGGTGCGGGTGCCGCAGCGGCCGCCGCGGCTGCCGCTGCAGCGCCGGTTGCATTGAAGCCCGACGAAGTGATGGCGACGATTGAAAAGCTCGCCGAGCTGAAGGTCAAGGGCATCCTCACCGACGACGAGTTCAGCGCCAAGAAGGCCGAGCTGCTGAAGAAGCTCGTGTAGGCTTTCGGCGGCACGTTGGCCACCGAGCCGTTTCGCGCCTACCGCGCCGCGTGCCCGAACTGCGGCGCGCCGGTGTCGTTCGCGTCGGCCGCCTCGGCCAGCGCGGTGTGCAGCTTCTGCCGCAGCACGCTGCTGCGCGACGGCGAAGCGCTGAAGCGCATCGGCGTCAGCGCCGAACTCTTCGATGATCATTCGCCGCTGCAGCTCGGCGTGGCGGGCCGGCTCGCCGGCGAAGCTTTCACGCTGATCGGCCGGCTGCAAGTCGGTTACGCCGACGGCACCTGGAACGAGTGGCACGCGCTCTTCGACAACGGGCGCAGCGGCTGGCTGAGCGAGGACAACGGGGCCTATGTCTTCGCCTTCGATGCCGCGCCGCCGGCTGATGCGCCGCGGCCGGAGGGGCTGAAAGTCGGCGAGTCGCGGCGCATCGGCGGGCGCGACTGGGACGTGGCTTCGGTGGTGCGCGCCAAGCTCATCGCGGCACAGGGCGAGCTGCCCGCGCCACCGAATCTCGAAGAAGACTTCCTCGTCGCCGACCTGCGCAACCCACAAGGCGAAGTGGCGACCCTCGACGGCAGCGATCCGTTGGCGATCCACTGGTCGGTGGGCCGCTCGGTGCTGCTGGGAAGCCTCGCGCTGCACGGCCTGCGCGAGGCGGCCGAGAAGATCCTCGCCTCGCGCAGCATCGAGTGCCCGAGCTGCGGCGCGGCGCTCGCGCCCAAGCTCTCGACCACGCAGTCGCTGAGTTGCACGCAGTGCAAGGCGGTGGTCGACATCTCGCAGGGGGTGGGCGCCGAACTCGCGCACTACGCACAGAACAACTCGGGCGCCGGCGGCCTGGAGCCGCAGATAGCGCTGGGCAGCACCGGCAGCTTCCGCTTCGACGGCGTGGAGTCACGCTGGCAGCTCGTCGGTTATGTCGAACGTTGTGACTTGCCCGAGCCCGGCGACGACGACGAAGAACAAACCTTCTGGCGCGAGTACCTGCTGCACGAGCCGCAGCGCGGCTTCGTCTTCCTGGTCGACGCCGAAGACGGCTGGAGCTGGGTGCGGCCGATCACCGGCACACCGGGCAGCACATCAGGCAAGGGAAGTGATCGGGTGGTCTGGAACGGCGTGCCGTACGAGAAGAAGTACGGCTACTCCGCCAAGGTCACCTGGGTGCAGGGCGAGTTCTAC
>JANNQO010000086.1:0-7025 GCA_031400795.1 Rubrivivax sp.
TCTCCTGCTCGAACTGCAGCGTGACGTCGAACATCGTGTCGGCGATGGTCGTGCCGCCGGAGAGGGCGAGGCCCGTCTCGTTGTCACGGATCGGAACGATGCTCGAGATCGTCAGACCAGTGAGGTCAGCCACCAACGTCGGATTGCGCGCTTCCCACTTGTTCAACACGTAGACGCGCGCCTTGGCTTCGCCGAGCACTTGCACTGCGTAGACGTTCTTGCCGCCGTCGGCGAGTTCGGCGCCGCTCGTGGTGCCGATGGCCGGCGCGGTCGCGCTGCCGGCCGAGCCGACGACGCGGTCGTCACCGGTGCCGCCGGTGATCTGGTCGACACCGGTGCCGCCGAGCAGGAAGTCGTCACCGTGAATGGTGAAGTTCAGGAACTCGAGCGGGAAGTTGGTCGCCTGATTGTCGGCAATCGCCGCTGCGTTGTAGTTGGTGATGTTCGCTGCCAGGTCATCGACACGACCGTCGATGACCAGCGCGTCGGTGCCCGCGAGCGCGCCACCGGCAGTCTTGGATGTCTCGAAGTTGGCGCGCTGCACGTGCTCCTGACCCCAGAACAGCACGTTCGTCTCGTTGAGCTTGTTGTCACGCCCATCGAAATTGAACAGCAGGACCTGATGCTGCGAGTTGTTGGTAACCGTCGCGGTCGCCGACTGCCCACCCGAGAGGTTCTCGATGGTCGTCACCGGCGTGCGCATGAATACGGTCTCTTCACCGTTGTACGCGCGCTGGGTCAGCACCAGCGTCGTGCCTGTCGGCGACGCCGCTAGAACCTTGCCGGCGACGGTGTCATCGTCTGTGAACGAGTTGGTGATGAAGTCGGCCAGACGGGTCAGAAAGGCTGTCTGGATGCCGACCTGCGTGTCACCAACGCCGTCTTCATTAGCGATGATGTTGCCGTCGAGGTTGATGCCAACCTGAAGCGTGTACAGCACGCCGTTGACGTTGACCGTCACGCGGTCCTGCGTCGTCAGGTTCGCAAACGTGATGGTGTAGCTTTGGTCTTCGGCCAGGCGCGTGCCGTCGGCCTGGAAGCTGACCACCAGGTCTTCGGCGTAAGCGTCAAGGCCGAGCGACATCGTGCTGCCCAGCACGGTGTCGTCATCGACACCTTCGTTGTCATTGCGGTCTTCGTAGGCCTAGTAGATGATGCGGTCCTGGACCAAGGCGGTGCTAGTCTGGTCCGAAGCGGTCGATTCAAGCCTCGAGTTCGTGGTCCCGCCGAAGACCGCGACACTGTTCGGATCGAAGGCGAGATCTTGCTTAGTTGGTTCCTTGAAATTGGGTGACGTCGTCGAGCCTGGCGGCGGCGTCACAGTGATGGTGAGAGTGAGAGCCGCGGGTGGCGCCGGCTCAACCAAGTCACCCTGGTTGGCACCAGTTGGCGCGCCAACGACGGTGAAGACGAGTCCCGTACCGGCGAACGGCGACCCAGCCCCTGTCAACGCGTTCAACACGTTGGTCGCGAGAACGTCTATGCTGTTTGCCGTTGCCGTGCTAGCAAGATCAGAACCCGTCAGGACGAACGGGGTGCCGTTGACAAAGAAGGAGACGGTGGTAACGACGAGCTTGTCGTCGGTATTCCCAATGCGGATCGTCAGAGTGGACGTCTGACCTATCGTGCCACCTTCCCCGAAGTCCCGACCCCAGACGACGGCGCCGGCGGCTGTCGTGTCCCACAGATCGTCGCCGTTCGCGTCGATCTTGCGGCGGATCTGGTCGACACTGTCGCCAGTGCTGGCACCGCCGACCTCGAAGTGGCCGTCCAACGCGAAGTAGAAGTCGTCGTTGCCGAGACCACCCTGCATGTCGTCGCGTCCGCCACGACCGTGGATCTCGTCGTTGCCGGCACCGGCATACAGATTGTTGTCGCCCTGCGTGCCCAGCAGTTGCAGGTCGCCGTTGTAGCCCTTGAAGTTCTGCTGGTTGGTGAAGAGCAACTCGGGCGTGTTGGCACCCGCGGCCTTGAAGTCGACCGCACCCAGACCCGTCGCGTCGATGCTCTCCATCGTCGTGACGGTCACGCGGGGCGACGGGGTCAGCGTGGAGACGTAGTTCGTCTGGTCGGCCGTCGTGCCGACGTTGGCGCCGCCGTAGCCCGCGCCGCCTTCAGCGGCAAGGCCTTCGGTGATGCCGTTCTCGGAGGTCAGGTCGAAGCGCAGGCGGCCATCGGCCAACATCTGTGCCGCAGTGCGGGTGCCGAGCGAGTACTTGGTCAGCCACAGTGTGTCGGCGCCGGCACCGCCGGCGATCACGCCGCTATCGGCTTCAAAGACGATGTTGTCGTCGCCGTCGCCACCGAGCAGTTCGTCCCGACCGTCGTTGACGATGCCGGCCATGTTCGGATTGGTCACGCCTCCGGTGACGGTCTCGAGCAACTGCTGCAGGTTGCCGCCCATCAGCAAGTCGTTGCCAGCCAAACCGGCGACCGCATCGTTGTCCCAACCGGCAATGATGATGTTGCCAGCGCTGCTGCCGCTGATATCGAGCTGCGCTGAAGAGCCGAGACCGTAGTTGGCGTTGCCAGCAGCGTCGCGCGTGTCGACGGCGCGGCCGCCGATCTCGACGTTCATGCCGTTCAGGAAGCCATAGAGGTTGCCCGACGCGTCGATATGCTCAACGTCGTCAATCGTCATGCGCTCGCCCGAACGCGACTGCACGAGGCCTCGGTTGTCTAAGATGATGCCGTCCGGCTCGACCGGGCCGACGTTGTCGTCGTTCAGCCAGATCTGCACCGGCTCGTCGTCGTCGGAGGCTTCGAAGAGCAGCCAGTCGGCGTCCTGCGCACTCTGGCCGATACCGGCCGAGTTGTCGTCGGCCGTGTTGCCGCCATCGATCTGCAGGGTCGGGCCGCCATCGGTGCGGTCGATGCCTGAGAACTCGGCGAAGAAGAAGTCGGCGTTGCGGCCACCAGAGAGCACGTCGGTGCCGAAGCGACCTTGGGCGAGGCCACCGCCTGCCAGGAAGTCGTTGCCGATGCCGCCGAAGATCGTGTCGACGCCCAGGCCGCCGAGCACGATATTGCCGTCGGTGCTGACGCCGTCACCGCCGAAGCCGGTGCCGTCGTACGAGATGTCACCGAGGAAGTTGTTCGCGATGTCGGTGTGGTTCAGCGGGTTGCGCGCGTAGGCGTCGACGATCTCGAAGTTGGCGGCGCGGCCGGTGATGCTGCGCTCGATGCCGTTGAATTCGATCGTGCCGTCGCCGTCGACGTCCAGGCCGGTGATCTGGTTGGCCGGGTTGGTGAAGTCGATGCGGACGTCTTGACCGCCGGTCAGGCGCATCACGTCGGCGCCGGCAGCGGTGCCGGCGGTGAGCGTGAAGGTCGTCGCCGCGATCACCGCAGGCGAGTGGATCAGCGCGTCGACGGTACCGATGACCTGCGAGTACGCCTCGGCAGCAGCCATCTGGGTGCGGAAATTGTTGGCAGCCGTGACATAGGCAGCCACGGGGTGCGTGGTGAGGTTCGCCAGGCCATTCAGCAGGGCGACGATGGTCGCGCCCTGGTTGCCTGCGCCGGCGGCAGTCAGCTGGCTGGCGACATAGGCTTCGGCATCTGCGGCACCGGTGGTGATGCCGACGTTCTTGACGATCAGCGCTGCGACCTGGGCATTCGTCATGCCGGCGAAGTCGCGGGCGTACAGCTCTTGCACCAGGCGCGCGACGCTGCCGTTGTAGGTGACGCTGTCGACGTCTTGCACCACCCGGTTCATGCTGGCGTGGCCGAGTTGCGTGTCGTACAGAGCAGCGGCTACGCGGGCGATGACAGCACTATTGAAAGATGCCATTGTTCAGACTCCAGTTTGGTTTGAAAGAGGTTGGTCCTCGTTGGAACATACCTGAGCATGAGTGACCGGGCCTTCACCCACACTCGACTCAAGACCCCGCGTTGCCACGAGACCTTCAGCCGAATTGGGTGCAGTTCTGTTCACCATGTGCTCTAAGTTTGCTTGGTGCCCCCTGCCTCCGATGTGATGACCATCACATGGAGTTCAGGGTTGTCGGTCAGGGCTCGAGCAGATGCACAACGGTCATCCACCCGGGCCCTCCTCCCGGCAGCGCGGCGGATTATGGCACCCTGAACAGGGGGTTCTGCCCAGGGGATAGCACCGGTGACCAGGGTTGACGGGCGATTCAGTTGTTCGGCCGCAACAGCGCGGCGGTTGATCTGGCTTACCAGGACCATCTGAGCCCGCCGTAGGCCGAAATCGCGGTGTAGCGAAATACCGACAGATTGCTGCGCTGATGCACCGCATGGAGCTGCACGATGCCTTCGGCAGCCAGTCCACCGGGCAGCACCACGGGCCGCGAGAGCTCCATGGACCATTGCATCTGCCGCAGTTCGCGCCGCGCGTTGTCTTCGAGCAAGGGGTTGTAGCCCTCGTCGTCGCGGGTTCGGGTCAGGCGCAGGTTGCTTTCCAGCCGCAGATCGGGGCCGAGCTGGCCGAGCAGCCGGGCGCCGACGCTCCACAGCCGCTGCGTGCCACCGGCGCGCGAAGCATCGACGGGTTCGTCGACGGCGCCGCGCGCTGCGAAGCCCCAGCTCCAGCGCCGCTCGCCGTTGATCGGGCATTGGCTGCTCCACAACAGGCCAGCGGTGCGGCCATCGGTGTTCACGGTTTCGCGTTGCAGGCGGTTTTCGCCCTCCACGGCCACGCGCAGCATGCAGCCCAGCGCATTGCGCTCCAAGGTCAAGGCCGCGCGCTCGACTCGATAAGGTTCGTTCAACGGCCCGCCGACCCAGCTGGCGCCGATTTCGAACTGCGCACGCCAGGGCGCCCATTGTTGTGAGAGGCTGCCGGCGAGCTGCACATGGTGCCAGTTGGACTTGGTTTCGCCCGGCGCGACGCGCGCGCCGAGGTTCATGCCGGCACGCCAGACCTGCCCGGCCTGCGGACTGCGCGCCAACTGCCAGGCCAGCTCGCTGCTGATGGCCGCGCCGCGCCGCGGGACCAGCGGGGTGACCAGCGGCAGTGTGATCGGGCCTTCTTGCGGTGTGAGGGTGATCTCGGCGAGCTTGGGCGAATGGTCGAGGTTGCTCTCCACACCCAGCAGCACGGTGGCCTCGCGGAAGCTCGCCCAGCGGCCGTTGCCCAGGCCGCTTGCCATACCGCCGAGCCGGACCCGGGGAAACGGGTCGCTCGCGCTGGCGGCCTTCGGCGGCAGCAATCTCTCGCGCAGCGCGGGCGGGATGTCGGATCGGTTCTGCCAGCTTTGCGCCAGCGACTTCAGCGCGTCGGGCTGGCCAAGTGCGGCCAGCGCCAAGGCGTGGTCGGCCTGCGCGCCCAGGTTGCCGGGGTCGAGCAGCAGGGCGCGCTCGAGCCAGATCAGCGCCTGGTTAGGCTCGCCCTCTTCCAGCCACAGCGCGCCGAATACGGCCAGGAACTGCGCGTGGCCGACACATTGCGGCCGCGCCGACTCCAGGCGCTGCAAGTGCGCGCGACGCGGGATAGGGTGCGCCGGCCAGGGTGCCAGCGCGAGCCGGGTGCAAGCGGTGTAGGTGAGCTGAGCGTCCAGCGCTGTCGCCGGCGCTGCCGGATCGGGTGTCTGGGCCGACACGCTGGCCGCCGACAGCCCCAGGGCCGGCACCAAGATCAAGGCGGCCAGCCGCAGGGCGGGCCGCGGCCGCGCGAGCCCGCTCACGCGTCGCGCAGCAGCGTCGCGGAAACCGCTTTGGACAGGACCGCCTTGCCCCTCTCGTCGCTCCAGCGCGACCAGGTGGAGGGCTCGCGGCTTTCAGTGGTGGCACCACTGGCCCATTGCGGATCGGTCGGCACCAGTTCTGCCCAGGACGACGGCGCGTACAGGGCGTAGTGCTTGCTCGAGCCTTCGAGCAGGTAGTCACCCAGGGCTTCGGTGCTGCCTTGGGTGAGCCTGGCGGCCAACTGCGGGCCGGCGAGGATCGGAATCGACAGATCAAGGGTCATTTTTTGAATGCGAGTGGCGACGCTGACGGGCTCCCCCAGCGCCGCGTGGGCCCGCCTTCGGGCCGGGCCGAATGATCCCACGATCGCCATGCCGCTTTCCAGCCCGACCCCCAGCGCCAGAGGTTGCACCGCGCCGAGTTCGCTGGTCGGATGGCTGCTGGCCAGCAACTGGCGCGTCGCACGCAACAACTCTTGCGCGGCGGCCATGGCTTGCTTGGCATGGTCAGGGCAATCGGAGTAGGCGTTCCACACCGCCAGCACGGAATCGCCGACGACATTTTCGACCACCCCGTGGTGCTGCTCGACCACCTCTACCGCGATGCAGCAGAAGGCATGCAGCATGGCCGCCGTTTCCTGTGGCGGCCGGTACGCGGCGAAGGCTGAGAAGTTGCGAATGTCGGCCGACAGTACGCTGATGTCGCGCTGGTCGACCTGCAGCGTGCCTGAAGGCTCGCTGGCCATCAATCGCTGCGCTACGGGGGCCGGCAGGTACGCGCCCAGGTGCGCCGAGAGCCTCTCGCGTTGTGCTCGCGTCAACGCGTGTTCAGCAGTGGCCAGCGACACCGACAACAGCACGGCGAAGAGTGCCGGCGCCGCCCAGGGCAGCCACAGGTTGCCTTGGGCCAGGCCCAGCGACGCGCCCAGCCAGCACAGCGCGGCCAGGGCCAGGCCGGCCAGCGGCAGTCGTTTGGCGGGCACCGCACGACGGCGCAGCACCAGTGCGAACAACAGGCCGGCCACCAGCGCTGCCATGCCCCACTGCAACAGGGCAGCACGCTCGGGTGTGTATGGCAATCGGTGATCGAGCAGGCCGGCGAGCAATTGGGCATGCACCTCGATGCCCGAGCCGATCGCCGAATGCGGTGTGGCCACGGTGTCGCCGATGCCGAACGCGGTGGCGCCGATCAAGGCGACCGTACCCTTCAGCAACGACACATCGGCGCTGCCACGCAGCACATCGGCAGCAGACACCGAGGCGAAGGCCTTGCGCTCCAAGCCGTAGGGCACGCGCAGGTCGCCACGCTCGTCCAGCGGCACCACCAGGCCAGGCAGGCTGCGGCTGGACAGCCACGCCGCCGGCCCCAGCGGCGAG
>JANNQO010000087.1:0-5486 GCA_031400795.1 Rubrivivax sp.
GCGCGGGCCCCGGCTAACTGCGGCTCGCATCAGCTTGCAGCGCGTAGGCGATCCACCGTGCGGCGTAGAGGCCGTGGCTACGGTCGACGATGAGCCAAACGCTGCTGCACTCCTTGCGCAGGGCGACAGTGCCAATGTCCACCAAGCGCGTTCGGGTGGTCTGGCCGACCTGCCGTGGAATGGCGCTGGCATCCAGGATGCGGGGCAGTACATCGTCAATGCCGGGGCCTTGCAGCTCCAGGGTCAGACAGCCTGGCGACTGGTCGAGCGCACAGGCCAGAGGCTCGCGTCCCGGAGACAGCCACTGCAGCACATTCGCGGCGAGCGCCGGTTGTGAAGTGAGCAGCAGGAACTCGGCCGGGCCGGTCCACAGCAGGCACGGATCGCTGCCATGCCAACTGCCCGGCACAGGCAGTGGCATGAGATCGTGGGTCGCCAATGCGGCCTCGACAGCGCTTGCGCCGTGCGCGAGATGTCGCAAAGCCAGCACATTCAGGCCCTCGACGACGCGCACTGTCAGCGCCAGCGAGACCGCGGGCAGCGCCGCGCGCAGATCGGCGTCCACGGGGCCCGACGGCGCCAACAGGTCATCCATTCACGCGCTCTCCGGCAGCGTCAAAAAACGGCGTCTTGACGACTTCGGCTTCGATCGGCCTTCCCAGGTGGTAGGCGGTGAGGCGCTCGCCCAGCCTCTGGCGGCCCCGCTTGAGCATGGCCAGGGCGACAGGGTGGCCGAGCCGGGGGCTGAAGGCGCTCGAGGTGACGAATCCTTCGATCGCACCCGGCGGCGCCTGCAGCGTGAGGTGGGCGCCGACGGGCAGCCGGGTGCGGCGGTCGAGCGGCAGCAGGCCGACCAGTTGCATGCGCTCGCTGTCGGTCGCCACGGGCCGCAACAGGGAGCGGCGGCCGACAAAGTTGGCGGCCTTGTTGGCCACACCGCGGTGCAGGCCGACGTCGCCCGGAAACGTCGTGCCGTCGGTATCGGCACCCAGATGCAGGTAGCCCTTTTCCGTGCGCAGGATCATCAGCGCTTCCACGCCGTAGGTCATCACACCGAAGGCTTGACCGGCTTGCCACAGGCGTTCCAGCAACGCGGCGGTGTGCGCGGCGGGCAGGTTGATCTCATAACCCAATTCACCACTGAAGCTGGCGCGCATCACGCGCAGCGGCACGCCACCGAAGTCGACTTCGCGCAGGGTCATGTGTTTCATCGCCCCGGGCGCGAGGCTGGCGTCGAGGCCGGCGGCGCTCAGCAGCGCCCAGGCCTGGGGGCCGGCCACGGTGACGTTGCCCCAGGCGGAGGTGACTGGCGTAACCAGCACACGGTGGTGCACGTACTCGCACTGCAGCCACTCCTCGAAGGCCAGCGCCACACGGTCGACACCGCCCGAGGTCGTATTGACCCAGTAGTGTTGCTCGCCCAGGCGGGCGACGATGCCGTCGTCGAAGATCACGCCGTCTTCGCGCAGCAGCAGACCGTAACGCGCCTGGCCGATGGCCAGGGTCGACATCGTGCCGACATACATCAGGTCGAGGAAGTTCGCCGCATCGGGCCCGTAGAGCTCGATCTTGCCCAGCGGCGAGGCCTCGAACAGGCCGACATGGCTGCGCACATGCAAGGCCTCGCGTTCCGCGGCAGCCGTCAGCGACTCGCCCGCGCGCGGGTAGGCCGCCGGCCGCAGCCAGCCGCCAAACTCTTCGAACAGCGGTCCGTGCGCCGTGTGCCACGCGTGGCCGGGCATGCGCTTGAGCGGCTTGTAGCGTTCGCCGTTGCGGCCTGCGGCCAACGCGCCCAGCGTCACCGGCTTGAAGGGCGGGCGGAATTTGGTGGTGCCGACCTCGCCGGGGCTGCGCTGGGTCAACGCGCCCATCAGCACCAGCGCGTTGACGTTGCTCGTCTTGCCCTGGTCGGTGGCCATGCCCATCGTGGTGTAGCGCTTGAGGTGTTCCACCGAGCGGTAGTTCTCGCGCGCGGCCAAGGCAACATCGGCGGCCGTCACGTCGTTCTGCAAGTCCACGAAGGTCTTGCCGGCTGCCCGCCCCAAGGCGGCCAAGGCCTCCTCGCCGGGGCTGTTGTTGGCGCTCACCCGGCCCAGCCCGCCCACGGGCGCCGTGGACGCAGAACCGCGGCCCACGGCGTCGGCGTGCTCCAGCGCGCGCTGCGCGTCAAACACCCCAGCGCAGGCGCCCACGACAGCAATGCCCTGCGGCACACGGTCCGGCACGAACATCGAAGCTTCGTCCACCCAGCGCAGCTTGCCGCCCGCCATCGAGTACAGGTTGACGGCGGGCGCCCAGCCGCCGGCGCTGGCGATGCAGTCGGCCTCCAGGCTGCGCAGCACGCCGCCGCCGTGGGCCGACACGACAACGCCGCACACAGCGCGCTGGCCCTTGACGGCCACGATGGCACTGCCGCGAAACACGGGCACGCCTGCTGGCGCTGGGACCGGCGTTTCCACTGACGCATCGGCCGCGGCGGCGCTGCGGTGGTCAACGATGGCGGCCACGTGCAGGCCCGCAGCCACCAGCGCCTGGGCGCTGAGGTAGCCGCCGTCGCAGGCGGTGGTCACCACCACGAGCTTTCCGCAAGCCACGCCATAGTGGGTGGCATAGCGCAGCACGGCGCTGGTAAGCATCACGCCGGGCCGGTCGTTGTCGGGGAACAGCATGGGCCGCTCGAAGGCCCCCGTGGCCAGGATGATGCGGCCAGCGCGGATCTTCCATATCCGCTCGCGAACAGCACCGTCCACGACTTGCACGGCGCAGGCCAGCAGGTGGTCATACAGGCCGAAGACCGTGCAGCGCGTCTGCACTTCAACACCCGCCTTCAACAGCTCGGGCAAGCGTTTGGCTGTGGCCGGCTCAAGCTGTGCCGCACCTTCCAGCAGCAGCACCTGCTGCCCGCTGTGCGCAGCAGCCAGTGCCGCCTGCACACCCGCCGCACCGGCACCCACCACCAGCGCCTGAACTTGGCGCGAGACCTGGTCATAGCGGTCGGGGTCGGGTGCGTCGGCGGCAAAGCCCAGGCCGGCCATGCGGCGGATCGTCGGCTCGAACAGGTGCCAGTGCGGCCACATGAAGGTCTTGTAGTAGAAGCCCGCCGGCAGCAGCGCCGCGAAGCGCTGCGTCACGGCCGCCAGATCGAATTCCAGGCTCGGCCAGGCATTGCCGGTGAAGGCCTGCAAGCCATCGCAAGCCGCGATGTCGGTGGCGCGAGTGTTGGGCGTACGCGCGCCGCCCAGGCCGATGTCGAGCAGACCTGTGGGCTCTTCCACGCCACAGCTGAAGATGCCGCGCGGCCGGTGCAGCTTGAAGCTGCGGCCCACGTGCATGATGCCCTGGGCGAGCAGCGCCGAAGCCACCGTGTCGCCGGCAAAACCCTGCACCTCACGGCCGTTGAATTGCAAACGCAACGGCCGTGTGCGGTCGATCCACGAGCCCTGGGGCGCAGGCAGGCGGTAGCCACTCATGGTGCAGACCTCGGTCGCGCTTCGGTGATGCCATACACCGCCTTGACCTCGTGCGTCACGGTGTCGCGCAACACGTTGAACCACAAGCCGCAACCGTAGGTGTGGCGCCAGCGCTCGGCGTGATCGCCTTTGGGGTTGTCGCGGAAGAACAGATACGTCCCCCAGGCCTCGTCGCTGCAGTCCAGCGGCGGCCGCGCGATGCCGGTGGTGCCGCCGCTATGAAACTCGTTCTCCGCGCGCGGGCCGCACATGGGGCAATGCAGTTGCATCATGGGCGGGTCAATTCAATGCGCGATGCCGGCGGCGGCGGCTTCGTCGATCAGCCGGCCGGTGTGAAAGCGCTGCAACTGGAAGGGTTCGGCCAACTCGTGGTTGCGTCCGGTGGCAAGCACATGTGCCAGCGTCCAACCTCCCACTGGGATGGCCTTGAAGCCGCCCGTTCCCCAGCCACAGTTGATGAACAGGCCCGGCACGGGCGTGGCGCCGATGATGGGGCTGCTGTCCTGCACCACGTCCACGATGCCGGCCCACTGGCGCAGCAAGCGCAGCCGGCTGAAACTCGGGAACATCTCGATCGTGGCCGCCAGCACGTGTTGCATCACGTCGAAGCTGCCGCGTTGGGCGTAGGAAGGGAAGTGGTCCAGCCCACCGCCGATCACCACCTCTCCCTTGTCGCTCTGGCTCCAGTAGGCGCCCAGCGAAGGCGACAGGGTCACGGTGTTGAGCACCGGCTTGACCGGTTCGCTGACCATGGCCTGCAAGGCGTAGCTGGTGATTGGCAGCTGAAAGCCGGCCATGCCCGCGAGCACAGAGGAATGCCCGGCCACGGCCATGGCCACCTTGTCGGCGCGGATCTCGCCCCGGTTGGTCGTCACGCCGACCACGGTGTCGCCTTGCTTCAGGAAGCCCGTGACGGCGCAGTTCTGCACGATGTCCACGCCCAGGGCGGACGCCGCGCGCGCGTAGCCCCAGGCCACGGCGTCGTGCCGCACGGGCCCGCCGCGGCGCTGGATGAAGCCTCCCAGGATGGGGAAGCGCGCATCGGCGCCGAAGTTGAGCCGCGGCTCCAGTTCCTTCACCTGCTTGGCGTCGAGCAGTTCGGCATCGATGCCGTTGCACAGCATCGCATTGGCCCAGCGCGACTGGGCGTCGAGGTCGTGCCGCGAATGCGCCAGCGTCACGATGCCGCGCTGGCTGAGCATGATGTTGAAGTTGAGCGCCTGCGCCAGCTGCTCGTACTGGCGCAGCGAGAAGTCGTACAGCCGCGCGCTTTCCGGGTACAGGTAGTTCGAGCGCACGATGGTCGTGTTGCGGCCTGTGTTGCCGCCGCCGATCCAGCCGGCCTCCACCACGCAGACACTCGTGATGCCGTGGTTCTTGGCCAGGTAGTAGGCCGTGGCCAGGCCATGGCCTCCGCCGCCGATGATGACGACGTCGTAGCGAGGCTTGGGCTCGGCATCGCGCCAGGCCGGCGCCCAGTCGGCATGGCCTGATCGGGCTGCGGCCAATAGGTTCCAGGCAGAGTAGCGGGTTCGCATGAGGGCTGGGAAAAGCAGCGTCACCATAAGCGATGGGTTGACCGCAGTCTTAGTACCGACGAAGTGATATTTAGGTCTTCGCCGCACCGCAGTGTGCCCAGGCGCCGGCCATCGCGCCTGTCGTCTTCTTGGCATGGCTGGCACGCCCGTACGCGGCTACAACCCAGGCTCGACACAGGAGCCGGTGCCGTCTTTGGGCGAGCACAGCGTGTCTTGGCTATTGTGGTCAGCGTCGCTTCAGAGGTGCCACACGAGTTAGGCGCAGATCGTGTTGACCAGCGGCACGCTTGTCACTGGCGATCTCGACACGCCGTCACTCGATCAAGGGATTGCGCAGCGCAAGCGCCGGAAACCGGGAGAAGTCGCGGTCGGCCGACCACAGCTCGGTCACGCCGTGCGACAGGCAAATCGCGGCGATGCGCGCGTCGTGAACCGCACCACCGTGAGCCTTGGCCGCAAGCGCCAGTGGTTCGAGGTA